>DASYMY010000438.1:0-5027 GCA_036008825.1 Glaciihabitans sp. | reverse complement strand
CACCACGCGCGGGATCATGTTTCCCCAGCTGCGGGACCCGGGAACGTCTGGGGTGTCAGACAGGGCGAGCTGCGACCACTCACCCAGCTGAAGTCGATCGCGATCGTAGAAGATCGCGCAGCGTTCCCCGCTCATGTCGGGATTGCGGCCGTACCCAATTGACAAATATGACTCTGGGAGGCTCTCCGCGACGTAGGTCATCTGGTCGGGCATGGCCTCTTGAATGCCCAAGACCGTGGGCTTCTCGCTACGGAGAATGCGCCGAAGTAGTGCTTTTCGGTTGTGCCACCGATCCGGGCTTCGCCTGGTGAGATGCATCATTCGTCGTCGAATGTTGAACGTCATCACGTGCAACTCTGGCGCGCTGACGGGACCGATTAGCGGGACGTCCGGCATGCTCCAAGCGTATGCGTTCTGTGCTGGCCCAATTGACAACTGCCGCTCGCGACAAGCGAGACATGCGGGGGAGCTAGCGCCGACATAGGGCAATTGGGTCAGTGCTTAGATAGGGTGTGACCGATTCAGCGCATATTCACGATCTCGCCCAGTTCATCCAGGCCTCACCGTCGTCGTTCCACGCGGTTGCCGAGGTTGCACGCCGCCTTGCTGAGGCCGGGTTCGACGAACTTGACGAGACTGCGAAGTGGCCCACGGGAGCCGGTAAGAGGTTTGTGATCCGGGACGGCGCGATCATTGCGTGGATCGAGCCAGATGCCGCAACCGCGACAACGCCGTTCCGAATCGCCGGTTCACACACGGATTCCCCGAGTTTCAAACTCAAGCCCAAACCCACCATCGGTGCTCACGGGTGGATCCAAGCGGGCGTTGAGGTGTACGGGGGACCGCTACTGAACTCGTGGCTCGACCGCGAACTAGAGTTTGCCGGACGCCTCGTGTTCGCTGACGGATCGACCGAGCTTGTGCGTACGGGGCCGTTCCTTCGGTTCCCTCAACTGGCGGTGCACCTTGACCGTAGCGTCAACTCGGAGGGTCTCACTCTCAACCCGCAGGTGCACTTGAACCCCGTAATTGGGGTGGGCAATCCCGCCACCGCTGACGTTGTTGACCACCTCGCACAGATTGTTGGACGAACAGGGGCGGATGTCACCGGCTACGACGTCGTCGTCGCAGACACGCAAGCGCCCGGTGTTTTTGGGCTCGACGGGCAGCTTTTTGCCTCCGGTCGTCTCGACAATCTCTCCTCGGTGCACGCCTCCGTCGTGGCATTGCTGGAGATCCCCGAGGTCCGCGACTCGATTCCGGTCATTGCCGCCTTTGATCACGAGGAGATCGGTTCTGCGTCTCGCTCCGGAGCCAACGGCCCGTTCCTCCAGGATGTGCTGGCTCGCATCGCAGCCGGCAATGGCGCGACCGAGTCCGAACGTCTGCAGGGACTCGCGGCATCATGGTGCCTCTCTGCCGACGTCGGGCACGCTGTTCACCCGAACTATTCCGAACGCCACGACCCCGCGAACCGACCCATCGTGGGTGGGGGTCCACTGCTGAAAATCAACGCCAACCAGCGCTACGCGACTGATGCATTCGGGGCCGCGGAGTGGGCGCGCGCCTGCGCTCAGGCCGGCGTGCAGTACCAAGAATTTGTCTCCAACAACTCAATGCCGTGTGGGTCAACCATTGGTCCGTTGACGGCAACACGTCTGGGCATCCGTACCTTCGACGTGGGTATGCCTGTGCTTTCAATGCACTCGGTTCGCGAAATGTGTTCCGTCCTCGATCCGGGATACTTCACACGCGCAATTGGCGCGTTCCTCGCTCCAACCGTGGGGCATGCTTAGAGTATGAATTCCCGGTTCCCACCAGCCCACCTACGGGATCCCGGCGACGCCTGGGTCTACGGACCAGACGGCACCAAATTCTGGGGAGTCTTCGGCGCCGCAGGTCTCCTGGTATGGAACCGCGACCGCGGCGTTCTGCTGCAGCACCGCGCCGAATGGAGCCACTTCGGTGGAACGTGGGGTCTGCCCGGGGGAGCACGCAAGCAGGGCGAAAGCGCGATTGATGCGGCTCTCCGCGAAGCAGCTGAGGAAGCGACTGTGCCAGCAGAGAATCTACGGGTACTCCACACTGCCGTTCTTGACCTCGGGTTTTGGTCGTACACAACCGTGGTCGTCGAGGCGCATCAGCCATTTGAGCCGGTCATTGCCGACGCCGAAAGCGTTGCGCTTGAATGGGTCGCACTAGCAGCCGTCGACGAATTACCTCTGCATCCCGGGTTCGCGACCTCCTGGCCAGACCTGCGTCAACACCTCATCACATAGGGCGGATGCCACATAGCTCGGCACCGCCCGCACGCGACTCGCGCGACGCGCCCAGCCGATTTAGTGCAGAGCCAATTTGCAGGGTAGGATTACCAAGTTGTCACGGGCTGTGGCGCAGCTTGGTAGCGCACTTGACTGGGGGTCAAGGGGTCGCAAGTTCAAATCTTGTCAGCCCGACAAATGGCACGTTTCAGTAGGTCGCTTGCGATGTGCTGAGATAGAACCGAAAGAATCGCTCCTGAGTTTTCTCAGGAGCGATTCTTTCGTTTCGGGACCTATTCCTCGTAGTGCTCTCGCTTCAGACCACGTTCGACGACCGCGGGGCGGCTATGCCCTGAGTAACTTGGTAAGGCCCCGTCGAGGATGGTCGTACATCGAAATCAAAGATCGACGTAGGAATGTAGACGGTGGAACAGGAGTTCGGTATGTCCACCACCCCCGAGAGTCGTCCTTCAATCGGCGCGGCGCCGAGAAGCAAGTACGCCTGCTCGGGGCTGTAGCCAAATTTGCCGAGGTAGTCGATGGCATGCAGGCACGCCCGCTGGTAGCTGAGGTGCGAGTCCAAATAGCGCTGTTCCCCATCGAGTGTGACCGAGGTGCCGGAGAATGCGATCCATTCGCTGAATTGTGGGTCAACGTTACCGGGAACGAAGATGGCATTCTCGGAGACGCCATATGTGTCCATCCCGCCCTTGATGAGGTCAACGCGCAAGTCGATGAACCCGCCCATCTCGATTGCACCGCAGAATGTGATCTCGCCATCGCCCTGCGAGAAGTGCAGGTCGCCTAGGGACAGATTGGCGCCGTCCACGAAGACTGGGTAGAAGACGCGAGTGCCCTTCGACAGATTCTTTATGTCTTGGTTGCCGCCGTTCTCGCGCGGAGGTGCCGTACGGGCCGCTTCGGCCGCCACACGGCCGAATTCGGAGGCGGCGAGGCTGCCGAGCACCGCGTGAGCCGCCTCCGGGGGCAGTGCCAAGGGCGGCACCCGGTTTGGGTCAGTGGCAATGAGATCACCCTCTCGCTTGTTCCACTTCGCGAGGAGGGCTGCCGACGGTGCGGTTCCCATGAGCCCGGGGTGAATCAAGCCCGGAAAGGACACCTCGGGAATGTGTCGCGAGGATGCGATCTGACCGGAGAAGTCCCAGATCGCCTTGTACGCGTCGGGGAA
This sequence comes from Glaciihabitans sp., assembly GCA_036008825.1. Taxonomy (GTDB): domain Bacteria; phylum Actinomycetota; class Actinomycetes; order Actinomycetales; family Microbacteriaceae; genus Glaciihabitans. The sequence continues at coordinate 1,577 of DASYMY010000438.1, read as the reverse complement.
CTGGTCCGTCAGGAACCCGCCCCCGTTGTTGCGAGAGAAGATACCGGTGTATCCCCATCCCTGACCAGCCAGCGGCCCCGTGTCTTCCTGGGGGATGGGGCCGACGTCCAGAATGTCCACGATGAGAAGATCGCCCGGAGCAGCACCCTCAATCGCGAATGGGCCACTCAATTTGTGCACAGTCAAGAGGGGCGCATTGAGGATGTCATCGGCGGAGTCGTCGTTGACGATCGCACCGTCGAACCATTCCCGGCAGTGCACTCTGAAAGAGTCTCCAGGTTTCACCGTGGCCACCGGAGGAACCTCTGGATGCCAGCGGTTGTGACCGACTTTGACCTGGTCTTCGAACTTCTTGCTCGAATCGAGTGGGAATATGACATCGGGCATTGTGTCTCCTTCGTTTTCGTCGCAAGACGCGACAGCTAGGGTCGGGGCAGTTTCGTGTGCAGCGGATTCGTTGTGACGCTCCCGCGGCGGCTAGCGCTCGGGCCGGGAAGCGCCGACACAACATCCGGTTCGTGTGCACTGCGCATGGTCGACTCCGTCAACCGGAAGGCGGCCGAGCTTGACCTCGAGATGCGTGGCGCTGTCATCTTTCGCGGCGACGAGGAACCGCAGTGGATACATTCCGTAGAATCCGGCACGTCCAACATGGTGAAGGTGACGTCGAACCCGAGGCAGTCTGGACAGGTGAACTCGTAAAGAGGCATGGCTCAGACGGCTGACTGAGCTGGCTGAGCGATAGTCGCAGTGGTCGGCGAAGCACCTGCATTGTCGGATCGGCGTCCGAGCGCCCACGCAACTACAAAGGACACGATTCCGACAACCGCGACGATTGCAGCGGCTAGGACGGTCGAGTTGAAGTAACCGAGCAGCAGGAGCAGCGCCGGAATAGTTCCAGTCAAAAAGGAAAGGAAGATGGCGAACCACCCAGTGGCCCTTGTCGCGCCGGCCTTCCCGAGGCCGAGCACAAGGAAGAACATCAGCCACAGCGCGGCCCAGAGCAGCCAGACAACGCCAAAAACCGGGTCGTTTACAGCGCCGAACTGGGCCAGTCCGATGACCGTTGCACAGATAGCAACGAATAGAGAGAACCAGCCGAGGCCTTCGCCACTAATTCCGGTCCACTGAAGTATCCCCACGTACAGGTAGGTAAACCCGAAAAGGTACAGGCCAGCAGCGCCAAAGATGATTGACGGATCGTTTCCGGATTGGGCAATGATGATCGTCGGAAACACGACCTGCATGCCGCCGACGAAAAAATTGAGGATGGCGGCGGACTTGCCGGGAATGACCCCGATCAGCATCAACCCATTGATGAACAGCACTGCACCGACGTACAGCAGACCAACGCTAGCCATGACCGCTTCATTGCGATAGGTGGTAAAAAGCACGGGTTGTCTTGGATCGACACCCTTGATGTTCCGTCTTGCAGCGACGAATTGCCTGTCATTTCGCAACCTACTCCCCGATATTTGTGAGGTCAATGGGCCTAAAACAAGGAACTGAATCGGGGTTTGATCGCTGCGCTCGCTCTTGCGTTGAGCCTGCCTATTCCGGTCCGGCCACACGATTTC
>DASYMY010000437.1:0-1687 GCA_036008825.1 Glaciihabitans sp. | reverse complement strand
GCGCGTAAGGTGCGGGAGCGTTGCACCCGGATAGCGCGCGATTGTGTGGCGCTGTAGAGAGCGGTCCGCCCGTTGATGGTGCGTTTCTTTTGTTCTCGATCGATCATGTTGGTGCGGTGTGTTCCTTCGCTCAGATGCGAGTGAGCGGGATCCGTTACGGCGTGAACACAGAGCGGGTTGTCGCATCGGTGCAGCAATTGCACGGCAGGGATGAGGTGACGCCCGGTTGCTTCTTCGTGGGCGTAGCGTTGCGGACGGACGGCTTTCTGTGTGCCGTCGCGGGTGATCCAGAAGCGACCGTATCCGTCATCGGATATTGCTCCGGTCCAGATCCAACAATCATCCGGTTCCGGACCTTTGACGACATGAGACCAGAACCGGTCACCTTCAGTGCGGTTCATCCATGTCCTTCCGGGAGCGGTCTAAAGGGAGTTGTTCATACGAAGCGGAGCCAAGTCTGACTGTCGTTCTCCAGTTAGTGGCTGCCCCGCGTGAAGCGAGAAAGGGCGGAGGCTCTAGTGGCGGCTGCTCATCGTGTTTGAATTTTGCAGAACTCTCGCGCTGCGTTCAAGTCCACATCGTTATCGTCGATCGCGGATTCGTCCAGGACGTCAACCGGTTCGCTCAACCCTGCGTCCGTAGAGCGCATCCAGTAGGCCCAGCAGGTTCCGGTCCCGCCGGCGGGGTGCCCATGCTTGGAGGTGAAGCGAATGCCTAAAGGTTGAGTTCCGTCATCGAGGGTGACGGTGTTCCGCAACCAGTCCGCGATCAGGGTGGTGACAACGCGGTCCTCGCCGGTGACGTGGGACACGGTCAGCCCGCCGGTTATGCCAAGGGCAATTAGCGGGTCTTCTAACTGTGCCGATAGTGCAGCAAGGGTAGTGGTGGCAGTGATGTCGACCCACCATCCGCGCGGGTACGTCAGTCGATAGATTGCACGGCCTTCGCGCCACACTTTCGGCAACCAGCGCGCCCGCATGGTGCCGGCCTCATCCCAATCGGCCACAACCTGCGCCCAGAACTCATCGAGTGAGACGCCCATGGCATCCGCGTCTTTTTGAAGCGCACGGCGTTGACCGTTGATCTCAGTACGATACGGCGCGAGTAATTCCATGAACGACGTGAGCCGGTCATCAGTGGAATACAGGGTGTGTCCGAGTGTGTCGAATCGGCTCCACCCGGAACTGTCCACGGATCCGTCAGATTCAGAGCGGCGCTCCACGGGGGAGAGCGGACCAAATGAGGTGCGCGCGATGCGGTAGCTGCCGGGCGCGGGATCATCGACAAGCTCAAGGCCTGTAAGTGCACAAACGCGCATTACCCGGAAAAGGAATCGTCGATAACGGCTTGCGCCGCTTTGCCGGCCTCGCGGAAGCGATCTTCCCGAATAGCCGTTATCGGGGTGTCGTATCCGAGCCACGGGTTCGCGCCAATAAACCACGCTCGCGCCACATGCTCACCTTCAGCTTCCACCAAAGTAGTCCACTGCTCGTAGGCAAACTGCAGCCGCCGCATCGCCTCGTTCTTCGGCGCAGGCCCATCAGCTTTTGCCCACTTGTAGGACAGCTTGGAATCCTTACTGCCCGCCAGTGACGCCACCAGAGTGCCACCCAGTGAGCCATTCAACCGACGCGTAATTTCTCGAATATCCAGCTTGATCGTGCGCGTGTACGCAGAGGGAACATAC
>DASYMY010000436.1:0-4453 GCA_036008825.1 Glaciihabitans sp. | reverse complement strand
AACGCGATCGTACGCATCGACTCCATCAACGGCTTGCCCGTTGAGGAGGCAGCCAACCGGGTCGAGTTCGGCAAACTGACACCGCTCTACCCGCAGGAACGCCTACGTTTGGAGACCGAGTCGTCGAAACTGTCGACTCGTATCATCGACCTCGTCTCGCCGATCGGCAAGGGACAGCGCGGACTTATCGTCTCGCCCCCCAAAGCTGGTAAGACACTGGTTCTGCAGGCCATCGCGAACGCCATTGCGAAGAACAACCCCGAGGTTCACCTCATGGTCGTTCTTGTAGACGAGCGTCCCGAAGAAGTCACCGACATGCAGCGCACCGTCAAGGGCGAGGTCATCGCCTCCACCTTCGACCGCCCTGCTGAAGACCACACCACGGTGGCCGAACTGGCCATCGAGCGCGCCAAGCGTCTGGTTGAGCTCGGTCACGACGTTGTGGTGCTGCTGGACTCCATCACCCGCCTCGGTCGTGCATACAACCTGGCAGCACCGGCATCCGGACGTATCCTCTCCGGTGGTGTCGACTCGTCGGCCCTGTACCCGCCGAAGCGTTTCTTCGGAGCAGCGCGCAACATCGAAGAGGGCGGCTCACTAACCATCCTCGCCACGGCGCTTGTTGAGACCGGATCCAAAATGGACGAGGTCATCTTCGAAGAGTTCAAGGGCACCGGCAACATGGAGCTTCGCCTATCCCGCCAGATGGCGGACAAGCGCATTTTCCCGGCCGTTGACGTCAACGCCTCCGGTACCCGCAGAGAAGAAATGCTGATGGGCGCCGATGAGGTGCGTGTGACCTGGAAACTGCGTCGCGCTCTGGCCGGACTGGAACAGCAGCAGGCACTCGAAATCGTTCTGGGCAAGCTCAAGGAAACCTCCTCTAACGTCGAGTTCCTGATGCAGATTCAGAAGTCACTTCCCGCTCCGACCGGTGGCGCTGGCCACTCACACAAAGAGGACTAGAACATGTTCGAGTCAGTAGCCACGCTGCTGGCCGAGCACGAGGAACTTCAGGAGCAGCTCGCTGACCCTGAACTCCACGCGAATCCGGCCAGATCAAAGAAGGTCAACCGGCGTTACGCCGAATTGTCCCGAATTGCCGCTGCGTATCACGAGTGGCGTCAACTCACGGATGACCTTGCTGCTGCTCAGGAGATGGCGTCGGAGGACGAGTCGTTCGCCGCCGAAGTGCCTGAGCTGGAAGCATCCCTTGCTCAAAAAGAAGAGACGCTCCGTCGCCTGTTGATCCCCAGGGACCCCAACGACGGCCGCGACATCATCATGGAGATCAAGATGGGGGAGGGCGGCGCAGAATCTGCGTTGTTCGCCGCCGACCTTCTGCGGATGTACATGCATTACGCCGACTCCAAACGGTGGAAAACAGAAATCATCGAACAAACCTCGAGCGACCTGGGCGGCTACAAAGACGTCCAGATCGCGATCAAGGGCAGTTCGACGGACCCTGCCGAGGGAGTGTGGGCGCACCTCAAGTACGAGGGTGGCGTTCACCGTGTGCAGCGGGTTCCCGCGACCGAATCGCAGGGACGTATTCACACGTCAGCTGCCGGCGTGCTGGTCTTCCCCGAGGTCGACGAGCCTGAAGAAGTCGAGATCAACCAGAATGATCTCAAGATCGACGTGTACCGCTCCAGCGGGCCCGGCGGCCAGTCCGTTAACACCACTGACTCCGCCGTTCGTATTACCCACCTTCCAACCGGAATCGTGGTGGCAATGCAGAACGAGAAGAGCCAGCTGCAGAACCGTGAAGCGGGAATGCGCGTGTTGCGTGCCCGCATTCTGGCTCGGTACCAGGAAGAAGCCGACGCGGAAGCCTCGATCTACCGCAAGAGCCAAATCCGTACCATGGACCGTTCTGAGCGAATTCGCACATACAACTTCCCCGAGAACCGCATCGCGGACCACCGCACCGGATACAAGGCGTACAACTTGGACGCCGTGATGAACGGAGCTCTCGAGCCCGTTATTCAGTCCTGCATCTCGACGGATGAGGAAGCGCAGCTCGCCGATATCGGTTCGGACGCGTGAGCGTAGAACTGGCCGAACCCGTGCACCAGCAGCACACCACCTTCAGGTCCGTCCTGGAGGAAGCTATTGCGCTGCTGGAGCGCGCCGGTGTTCCCTCACCTCGCGTTGATGCCGAGCTGCTCATCGGACACGTACTGCAGATGAGCAGAGGCCAAGTCCAGGCGAAAGCTTTTATGGACGCCTCACTCAGCCTCGACGACAGCACCCAAGTCTTCGAACTCATCGAGCGCCGCGCCGCGCGTGAACCGTTGCAGCACATCACCGGTCGCGCCCCCTTCCGCTCAATGGAACTGTCCATCGGACCGGGAGCCTTTGTGCCCCGACCCGAAACCGAACAGGTCGCGCAACTGGCGATCGACGCCCTCCGAGCCGTTGCCTCACCGTCACCACGGGGAGTCGATCTGGGTACCGGCAGCGGAGCCATCGCATTGGCTCTCGCAACCGAAGTGCCGCATGCGACAGTGTGGGGAGTCGAAAACTCACCCGAGGCGTACATCTGGGCGCGCCGCAACCAGGTCGAAACTAAGGCGCACAACGCGACCATGGTGTTCATCGACCTCGCCGACGCGCTACCGGAACTCAACGGGACCGTCGACGTTGTTATATCCAACCCGCCATACATACCAGCGGATGCCATACCGCGCGACCCTGAGGTGCGCCTGTTCGACCCCGCACATGCCCTCTACGGCGGGGACGATGGGCTTGACGTTGTGCACGCGGTATCCGCGACGGCGCTGCGCCTGCTCCACCCCGGCGGCACATTGGTGATTGAACACGGCGAGCAGCAGGCTGAATCGATCGCGGCCTTGCTGCGTAACGATGGATGGTCTGCTGTCGCAGGACACCGTGACCTGCTGGGTCGCGACCGGGCCACCACAGCTATTCGCTAAACCCGGGCCAACCGCAACCGCAGTGAGAGTGCCGGTGTGAATTGGTGTACTCCTATCCCTCCAGAGCCCAGCCTGAACCGGTCACTTCGGCATGCTTCGCGATCTATTTGGCGGAACGAATTGTCGGCAAAAAGTGTTCGATCGAAGACAAAAAGATAAAGGTCCGCTATGACATCACCGTATCGCGGCGCCATCCCAGGACGCTCAGACTACGATGTAGGGGACATGGCACCTCTCTACGACTGTTCGGTACACACCGAACTGCTCACCGGTATGCGCCTCGCTCGTGCGGCACTCGGTCGGGGCGAGGTCGTTGTCATCCCCACTGACACTGTCTACGGCATCGCCGCTGACGCGTTTCAGCCTGCCGCTGTTCAGAAACTTCTCGACGCGAAGGGGCGCGGACGCCAGTCTCCACCCCCCGTCCTTGTACCCGGTATACCCACCCTCGACGCGCTAGCGGAAACTGTTCCCGATGAGGTGCGAGCGCTCGTCGACGCATTTTGGCCCGGCGGGCTCACGGTAATTCTGCCCGCACGCTCGTCTCTGGCGTGGGACCTCGGTGAAACCCGCGGCACCGTGGCTTTGCGAATGCCGTCCCATCCAGTGACCCTCGAACTGTTGTCCGAAACCGGACCGCTGGCTGTATCCAGCGCGAACCTCACGGGTAAACCCGCCGCTCAAACCGCGGCAGAAGCACTTGACGCGCTGGGCGACCGTGTATCGATCTATCTGGAAGCTGGCGCCGTCGGCGCAAACTATCCTGGCGCGTCAGAACCGGGCTCGACCATCGTTGACGCCACCTCACTGCATCTACCCGACGGCAGATTGCGCATCGTCCGGCACGGAGTGATCTCCGACGATGCTATTCGAGAGATCGTGGGGGACAGATGCGAATAATTTTCTACATCCTCGCCACTGGAATCTCCGCAGTAGTTAGCTTCGGGTTTGCTTTTCTCATTCTGAAACTCAGCCATCGCTACCGGCTGTACCCCAAAATTCGCGCCCGCGACGTTCATACTCGCCCGACACCTCGACTGGGTGGCCTGGCGATGTTCTTGGGCATCGTTGTAGCGGTGGGGGTTGCCTCTCACATCCCTCAACTCAGCCTTGTGTTCTCCGAGGAACGCAAGGTCTTCGCCATTCTCGCCGCCGCCCTGGTCATCGTGGTCATTGGTGTCATCGACGACATCTGGGATCTTGACTGGCTCACTAAGTTGGCCGGACAAATAATTGCCGCAGGAATTCTGGTCTGGGGTGGGGTGCAAATCCTCAGTGTCCCCATCGGCGGAATCATTCTGGTATCACCGTTCCAATCACTGATCATCACCGTCCTGGCGGTAGTGCTGGTGATGAATGCGGTGAACTTCATCGACGGACTCGACGGCCTTGTCGCCGGTGTTGCCATCATCGCTAACGGCGTTTTCTTTGTCTACACCTACCTGCTGCAATCGGGTGGAGCGACCGAGTACTTCAATCTCGCCTCACTGGTCACCGCAGTTCTTATTGGTGCT
>DASYMY010000435.1:0-12401 GCA_036008825.1 Glaciihabitans sp. | reverse complement strand
AGCACGATGAGGGCGAGCAGACCCAGCACAAGGGTGCGTTGCACAAAGTCGAGGGTTTGCTGGGCGTCGGACAGGTTGTAAACCATGTACAGCTCATAGGCGCCTGCGCTGGGAATGGTGATGCTGGAGCCCACAACAATGCCGGGATCGGTTTCACCATCGTCACCGGGAATCGACACGGATTGCCAGAACACCCGCCTGTCGCCTGAGGCAGACTCGGCTACCTGGTCGCGCAAATCGGCGCTGATCACACCGACGGTGACGTCGGCGGGTGTGCTGGCGACGTCCTGCGGAACCCGCGGACCCTCCTGGTTAGTAGTGCGGAGAATCGCGATGAGGGTGCCACCGGTAGTCGCGCTGCTGCGGGCGACGAGGTCGAATGCATCGACCATGGCGCTTTCCAGGTCGACGGCGCCGCCTTGCTCGACGGCAGCGTTGAACACCGCTTGCACGGATACCGCGGCGCGTTCTGACGACGACAGCAGCTGGTCGCGGCGGGAATCAAACAGGTTGGTTCCCACACTGACCGACATGTACGCACCAATGATGGACACACCTACCGTGGCCATCACCACGCTAATCGCCACGGTGCGCAACTGCAGCGATGTGCGCCACAGTCTGGCCAGGCGGGCAAGCCCTGCCCGCCAGTCGTATTCGCGCATGGTGCTGTTAGGTGACCGTTCCTGCGCGGTAGCCCACTCCGCGCACCGTCATCACAATGCGGGGGTTGTCGGGGTCGTGCTCTACTTTGGCGCGCAGACGCTGCACGTGCACGTTCACCAGACGGGTGTCTGCCTTGTAGTGGTATCCCCACACCTGCTCGAGGAGCATCTCGCGGGTGAAGACCTGCTGCGGTTTCAGTGCCAGGGCGAGCAACAGCTCAAACTCGAGTGGCGTGAGGTTGATTTTGTTGTCGCCCCTGCGTACCTCGTGCCCGGCAATGTCCAGGATCAGGTCGCCGACCTGCAGCAGCTCAGTGGAGCTTTCCGGAGTGGGACGCAGGCGGGTGCGGATGCGAGCCACCAACTCTTTGGGGTTGAACGGCTTCACGACATAGTCGTCCGCGCCACTTTCTAACCCCTTCACCACGTCTGCGGTGTCGCTTTTGGCGGTGAGCATAATGATGGGCACACCGGATTCCTCCCGGATGCGGGAGCACACCTCAATGCCGTCCATACCGGGGAGCATCAGGTCAAGCAGAACCAGGTCGGGCTTGACCCGACGAAAAGCATCGACGGCATCGGCGCCGTCCGCGCTGAAGTGTGGTTCAAAACCTTCTGTGCGTAATACGATCCCAATCATTTCCGCCAGTGCGGTGTCATCGTCGACTACAAGAATTCGCGCGTTCATGGCCCTCATCTAGGAAATGGCCCCGTATATAGGAGCTTTCGCACAAGAGTAGTCGAGTGTGAAAGCATAAACATGAGAGAAAGACGCTCTCGTGACAGGTGGAGGCAACCCAGTGTCGGAAAACAATCAGTGGCAGTCCCCCGGTGAGCCCAGCCTGCCCCCGGTTCCCACCCCTCAAGCGCACTACACCTCGTACCCATCCGCGGGGTCTCCCACTCCCAATGCGGGGTGGACTCCGCCGCCAAAACCCGGCCTTGTTCCGCTACAACCGATGACCCTTGGCACCATACTCGCGGGATCGTTTCAGGTGATGCGGCGCAACCCGCGCCCCACCTTTGGCATCTCCCTGGTCCTCAACGGCATTGTCGCCGTGGTGTCCCTGCTGGCCGTCGGAGCCGTGTACTTCCTGTCATTCGACCGTCTCGGCTCAGCCACCTCAGAGGATTTTGACACCATCCTCGCGGGAAGCACCGGCGTCACCGTGCTGTCTGCTGTTGTCACCGCGGCGCTCTCGCTCATCGCCTCGGCCATCCTGCAGGGCATCATCAGCCTCGAAGTGGCCCGCGCTACCGTTGGCGAAAAGCTGCGTCTTAGCCAACTGTGGGCCTCCGCTCGCGGCCGGGTCGGTGCACTCATTGGCTGGTCATTGCTCGCCGGCTTCGCCGTGTTTGTTGTCGTTTTTGTTGTTATCACCCTCATCGTGCTGCTGGTTGTTGGCCTCGGAGACGCAGGCATTCTCGCCGCGGTGCTGCTCGGTTTGGTTTCCATCTTCGGCGGGATTGTGCTCGCCGCTTGGTTCGCCACCCGCCTGGCCCTGGTGCCCAGCGTGCTGCTGATCGAACGGGCGAAACTGTTCCCCGCGATTCGGCGCTCCTGGAAGCTCTCCGTCGGCTACTTTTGGCGCACCTTCGGGATCTTGCTCCTGGTCTGGGTCATCGTCACAACGGCCGCGCAAATTGTGCTGGTTCCCGTCAGTTTTGTGATGGGCATCATCTCGGCGCTGACGAACCCGAACGCGGATCCCACCGTGATCGACGACACATTCTTTATCACCCTCGCCGTCACGACCGTGTTCTCTGCGCTCGTTGGCGCCGTCACCGCCATCATCACCTCCGCCTCCGCGTCACTCATTTACATTGATCTGCGGATGCGTAAGGAAGGCCTCGACCTCGCCCTCACCCGCTTCGTCGAAGCTCGCCAAATGGGTGACACCTCGGTCGCCGACCCCTACCTGGTCACCACAACAACGGCACCGACCACACCGACCACACCGACTCAGCCGGGGCCGCCCCAGTCCGGGTCGCCGCAGTCGGGGACAGAGTCCGGGTCGAGCGGAGACACCTCTGGCACCGACCGGTCGCCACGTGATTCGCCCTGGGCATGACGCCGGGCGCTGTGGCATCCGCTGTGCACAATGTTCCGATTGATCCCTCTCCGGACGAAGCACGACGCTGGATTTTGCTTGAACTCGCGAAAGCGAAGTATGAGGCGGCGCGGCCTAGCTGGTTCGATCGAATAGCGGATGCCATTGTGGAGTGGTTTCAGTCACTTCAATTCGGCGCTCCTGGCGGGCCGAGTGCGCTGGGAATCCTGGTGCTGCTCGGGGCGTTTGTGCTTGCGCTGGGGATCGCCTTTGCGATTTTTGGGCTACCGCGGTTGCGGCGACGCAGTGAGGCCACCGGGGAGCTGTTTGGCGATGCGGATGTGCGCGACTCCCTCACACTGGTGAGTTCAGCCGAACGGGCTGCGGCCTCAGGCGACTACACGACAGCGACGGTCGACATGTTCCGCGCGTTGGCCAGGGGGTTGTCGGAGCGAGTCATTGTGAGAACATCGCCGGGAACAACCGCGCACGGGTTTGCCCGGTCGGCTGGCGATGCGTTTCCGGCGTCGCGGGCGGAGCTCGACCGTGCGGCGAACGCCTTCGACGAGGTGCGCTACCTCGGGCACACCGGCACAGCCGACTCCTACGCTGCGGTGGCGGAACTAGAACGGCAGCTGCGGTCGGCCCGCGTTGGCGCCGACTCTGCGGGCACACCCGCGAACACCGCGGCGGTACCCCGATGAGTGTGACCGAATCGTATGCCCCCACCCGCGTGCTCACCCCGTCCGTTGGGGCCACGACCAAAAAGGCGCTCTACTGGGTGGTCGCCCTAGCCTTTGTGCTGGTGATTGCCGTAATCACCATGCTGCTCAGCGGAACAAACACAACGGCCGACCGGCTCTCTCCCGTGAGCCCAGCACCGTCCGGCTCAGAGGCCGTTGTCGAGGTGCTCCGCCAACAGGGAGTTGATGTACAACCGAGCACCAGCCTCACCGCCACCGAAGATGCCGTAACGACAGCTGCGGATGACACCACCGTGCTGGTATACGACAACCAGATGTTGCTGGAGCCCGCACAGTGGGAGCAGATTGCCGCGCTGGAGGCATCCGTCATTGTGGTCAATCCGTCGTTTATGGCGTTGAGCGCACTCAACCCGGGAGTTGCTGCCGCTGGACCGGTCAACGGCACGGTCGATGCCGATTGTGTGGTCTCCTCCGCCGACGCTCAGGTCACTCTTGACGACGATTTCGGTTACCGGGTGATTTCGGACGAGACCGCGCAGCCCTGCTTGGGTAGCGGGGACGACGTCTACTCGCTGATTTCGAGCGAGGTTGACGGCAGCGTGCGGACCGTTCTGGGTGCCTCATGGGCGCTCACCAACGAGGGCATTGTGCAGCAGGACAACGCGGCGTTCGCCCTGCGAGTGCTGGGGCAAAGCTCGACCTTGGTCTGGTATCTGCCGTCGCTGAGCGATGTTGCCGGGGACGCTCCGCCGTCGCTCGCCGAACTCTCGCCCGATTGGGTGATCCCCACCGCGCTGCTCCTTGCACTTACCGCGATCGCTGCGGCCGTGTGGCGCGGGCGCCGGTTTGGTCCGCTGGTGATTGAGAATTTGCCTGTCACGGTGCGCGCGAGCGAGACCATGGAAGGACGGGCGCGCCTCTACGCGGCGAACTCCGCCCGGCTGCGTGCGCTCGACGCGCTGCGGGTTGGCAGCGTTGGCAGGCTCGCCACGCTGGTGGCCCTGCCCCGGACGGCTTCGGTGGAGGAGGTTGCTGCGGCGGTGGCATCCGCTCTGGATGAATCGGTGGGCAGCATTCGGGAGATTCTGCTGGACGCAGTGCCGGCCAACGACGCTGAGCTGGTGCGACTGTCGGACCGGTTACTGCAACTTGAAGCGCAGGTTGCGCGCGCAGTGGTGCCCCAGTGAGTAGACAACAAGACAATCCCTCAGTTCGAATGGAAGAGAATACAGGTATGAGCAACGAAGACCTCCGCGCAGCGTTTGGCCGTGTCCGTACCGAGGTTGGCAAAGCCGTAGTTGGACAGGATGCCGCCGTCAGCGGGCTCATCGTGACGTTGCTGGCGGGTGGGCACGTGCTGTTGGAGGGTGTTCCTGGGGTGGCGAAGACGCTGCTGGTGCGTACGCTCAGCCACACCATGCTGCTCGACACCAAGCGGGTGCAATTCACGCCCGACCTGATGCCGGGTGACGTGACCGGATCGCTGGTGTACGACACCAAGGAAGGTGAATTCGAGTTTCGCGAGGGGCCCGTGTTCACCAACATTTTGCTGGCAGACGAGATCAACCGCACACCCCCCAAAACGCAGTCAGCGCTGCTTGAGGCGATGGAGGAGCGGCAGGTGTCCGTCGACGGTGTGAGCCGCCTGCTGCCCGTGCCGTTTCTGGTTGCTGCAACCATGAACCCCATCGAATATGAAGGAACGTACACACTTCCTGAGGCGCAACTCGACCGGTTCTTGATGAAACTCATCCTCGACCTGCCGGAACGGGACGCCGAGGTGGAGGTGCTGACGCGTCACGCTGCCGGGTTCAATCCCCGCGACCTTGGCTCGGCCGGGGTCACCCCCGTGCTGGATGCCGCGCAGCTCGCCCAGGCGCAGCGGGCCGTTGCCGAGGTCGGAGCCAGCGCCGACGTGATTGGGTACGCCGTGGATCTTGCACGCGCGACCCGCCAGAGTCCTTCCGTCAAACTCGGCGTGAGCCCACGCGGAACCACCGCGCTGCTGGCCGCCGCCAAAGCCTGGGCCTGGTTGGGTGGCTTCGACGCCATCACACCCGATCACATCCAGTCGATGGCGCTGCCCGTGCTGCGCCACCGCCTGCAGCTGCGACCCGAAGCCGAACTGGAAGGCGTCAGCGCCGACACCATCCTGCGCTCCATCCTTCAGCAGGTCCGGGTTCCGATCTAACATGGCCATTTCCGGCCGCCTGGTCGCGCTGCTCGCCCTCGGCGTGATCCCCGTCGTCGCCTTCAACAGCCCGACGGCGCTTGTGGTGTGGTTACTTGGGATTGTGCTGCTGGTGGGCGCGGATCTCGCGCTGGCGGCATCCGCTCGGACAGTTCAGCTTTCACGCTCCGTACCTGCTCGTGTGCGTTTAGGAGAAACCGTCTCCACCGAGCTCGTGGTCACGAATACTTCCCGGCGGCGGATGCGGGCAATTGTGCGCGACGCCTGGCAGCCCTCTGCGGGGGCACGCAAATCTCGTGTGCGGATGACTCTTCCCGCGGGCGAGCGCCGTGCGCTGACGACGCAGCTGACTCCTCTGCGGCGCGGGGAGCGGCGTGCTGCCCATGTCACTGTGCGGTCCTTTGGCCCGCTGGGGCTTGCTGCGCGTCAAGCCACCCTCGCCTCGCCTGCCGTGCTGCGGGTTCTCCCCCCGTTCAATTCGCGTAAACATCTGCCGTCCCGGTATGCGCGGCTGCGCGAACTCGACGGGCGCACCAGTGTGATGATCCGCGGGCAAGGTACCGAGTTCGACAGCCTGCGCGAGTATGTGCGCGGGGACGACGTGCGGTCCATTGACTGGCGGGCCACCGCGCGCCGCAACGATCTGGTGGTGCGAACCTGGCGCCCCGAACGGGACCGGCACGTGGTGATCGTGATTGACAGTGGTCGCACGTCTGCCGCACGTATCGACAACGAACCCCGCATTGACACGGCGTTTGAGTCCGCGCTGCTGCTGGCGGCGCTTGCCAGTCGCGCCGGCGACCGGGTCGACGTTGTGGTGTTCGACCGGCGGGTGCGCGGGCGGGTACAGGGTGCAACCGGCGCGGCACTGCTCAACCAGCTTGTTGACACTATGGCGCCCATTGACCCTGAGCTCATCGAGATGGACTGGGCCGCCGTGCCCGCCCTGGTTCGCACCGTCACCACGCAACGTTCGCTGGTGATTCTCGCCACCACCATTGATGCGCCGGGAACCTCGCATGGGTTGCTCGCGGTGCTCCCCCAGCTGACCCACAAGCACACGGTTGTGGTGTCGTCGGTAACGGATCCCACCGTCGCCTCTGCCGCACACGAGCGCAGTGACCGCACCGAGGTGTACCGTGCCGCCGCCGCCGAACGGGCGCTGCTCGACATCGCCCGGGTCTCGGCCGCGATCCGCCAATCCGGTGCCGAAGTTGTTACGGGTGCCCCCGCCGACCTGCCGCCGGCCCTGGCCGACACCTACATCGCGCTAAAGGCCGCCGGCCGCCTTTAGCCGGGCGCGCGCGGGTGGGGCCGCGCTGCGTTGCGGGCGGGGCCGCGCTGCGTGCGGGCGTAACTCTCCGGGCACCCCCGTACCTCCGCCTGCCGCGACAATTTGAAGGAGATGCGGCCTCTCAAGGGGTAAATGCACCCGACGGTGTCGTGAGAGCGCCGGATCTCCTTCAAATTGTTTAGAGGCGATCGCCGGCGAACGCAGCCGCGTCGAGCCGCGCCCCAGCCCGCGCGGCTCCCGCCTTCCCGGCGACCCTGGGCCCACGCAAAAACGAAGGAGATCTCCTCCCTCACGGGCCACACCGGTGAGGTGAGACGCGCTATGGAGGAGATCTCCTTCAAATTGTCAGGCGGCACAGCAGGTCGAGCGGCGGAAGGGCCGACCGCTGACCAGGTGGCGCAGGTTCCCTAGCGGGAGACCGGAGCCGGCACGAGGGTGTCGGTAGGCTCGGTGATCGGACCCAACCCTGCGGCGATACGGTCGCCGAGCGTCAGGTCAACGTTGCGCCAGTACTGCAGCACACGCTCGCGCAGCTCTGGGATCGTGACCGCCGAGACGTGCCCGATGATGTTCGCAACCAGGCGGTCGCGGGCCGCGTCGTCGAGGACTTCACGCACAAGCGTTCCGGCCTGGCCGAAGTCGTCGTCGTCGCTGTGCAGGGTGACGGCGGAACGCACCAGCGCACCGTCGTTCTCCCAGCCGGCGTCGTTTCCGTGCTTGGCCGGGTCAGCAGCCGGTCCACCGAACGAGTTCGGTGCGTACACGGGCACGTGAGGGCCGTTGAAGCCGTGACGCATCGCGCCCTCTTTGGAGTAGCTGTTCACGGGCGCCGCGTGCGGTGCGTTGACGGGCAGCTCGGCGTGGTTGGTGCCCACGCGGTAGCGGTGTGCATCCGCGTAGCTGAAGATACGTGCCTGGAGCATCTTGTCGGGGCTCGCCGCGATGCCGGGAACGAAGTTCGACGGCGCGAAGGTGGCCTGCTCGATCTGCGCGAAGTAGTTCTCGGGGTTGCGGTTCAGCGTCATGGTGCCAACCGGAATCAGCGGGTATTCCGACTTGGGCCAGACCTTCGTGATGTCGAAGGGGTTGAACCTGTAGTCAGCGGCATCCGCATAATTCATGATCTGCACGGACATGTCCCACTTCGGGAACTCTTCGCGCTCGATGGCCTCGTAGAGGTCGCGGATGTGGAGGTCGGCGTCCTGGCCAGCGATGGTGTCAGCCTGCGCCTGCGTAAGCATGTCGTGGCCCTGCTGGGTGCGGAAGTGGTACTTGACCCAGAAGCGTTCGCCTGCGGCGTTGATCCACTGGTAGGTGTGCGAGCTGAAGCCGTCCATCTTGCGCCACGAAGAGGGAACTCCGCGGTCACCCATTAACCAGGTGACCTGGTGGGCGCTCTCCGGGGAGAGGGTCCAGAAGTCCCACTGCATGTTGTGGTCGCGGAGGTGGCTTCCGGGAAGGCGCTTCTGCGAGTGGATGAAGTCAGGGAACTTGATTCCATCGCGAATGAAGAACACGGGGGTGTTGTTGCCCACCATGTCGTAGTTGCCCTCTTCGGTGTAGAACTTGAGGGCAAATCCGCGGGGGTCGCGCCAGGTATCGGGGCTTCCCTGCTCGCCGGCGACGGACGAGAAACGGGCGAGCATCTCCACGGACGCACCGGGCTGGAACAGCGACGCACGCGTGTACGCGCTCACATCGTGGGTTGTCTCGAACGTTCCGAACGCTCCACCACCCTTGGCGTGCACAACACGTTCCGGCACACGCTCGCGGTTGAACTGCGCCAGCTTCTCAACGAGGTAGTGGTCGGTGAGTGCAATGACTCCGTCGGGTCCAACACTCTGCGAATGCGCGTCGCTCGCAACGGGGGCTCCAGTGTTGGTTGTGGTGGGTTCAGTCATTGTGCTCCTTGGGTTGTGCGGATTCGTTCGAATAAGAATTGTGGGACAGTGCATTTTCAGGGGCGGATGCCTCTGCCTGACCGGTTGCGTCGCCTGTGCTTGTCGCCATTTCGGAAGCGGATGCTTCCACCTGGCCGGTTACATCGCTTGCGTCGCTTGGGATTACGCCGCCGCTGGCGCATCGCGGGCACACTCCCCAGAAGGTGACCTCCGCGGTTTCGATGGTGAAGCCCGCCGTATTGCTGGGGGTCAGGCATGGCGCTTCGCCGTGCACGCAGTCGACGTCTTCGATGGCGCCGCACCGTGTGCACACCACGTGGTGGTGGTTGTCACCGAGGCGGCGCTCGTACCGCGACGACGATCCCGCGGGCTCAATGCGGCGCAGCATCCCCGCTTCGGTCAGATCGTGCAGCACATTGTGCACGGATTGCACCGAGATCGTCGGAACTTGCTCCCGCACAATCTGGCACAGTGTGTCCGCGTCAGAGTGAGGATTTCCCTCCAACGCCGTCAACACGGCAATGCGTCCCTGGGTCACACGCAGCCCGCGATCCCGCAGGTGGTGCTCCAGAGTCATCGACATTTGTCTAGTATCCCACTAATCGTGAAGACCTCAAAATAATGCCCTCCGTCGGCGCGCCCCCATCCGATCCTGCCCGGTCCGTCCCAGTCCGGTCCGTCCCATCGGAATCACCTCGCTCTGCCCGTGACAATTTGAAGGACATCCACCGTCATATCGACGAAAAGTGGCCAAACGGCACTCGCGCGACATGTTTCTCCTTCAAATTTTTCGAAGGGGCGCAGGCGAATAGCTGACCGCACGCACGCACGCCCGCCCGCCCGCACGCCCGCACGCCCGCACGCAGCGGATGCTAGGCGCTGACGATCTTCCGCGCGCCGGCCTCGAACTCGCTGAGGTCGCCGGTCTCACCAGCGCGAACCGCGCGACGCCCGACACCCCACTGGTAAACGAGGAACGCAACCAGCGCGACCGTACCGATCCCAATCTTGATGGGCCACGGCCAGTCCTGGCGGGTGACGTATCCCTCAACGATGCCCGAGACCAGCAACGCGAGGATCAGCCCAACCACAATGGTGAAAAGTGCGCGGCCATCCTCCGACAATGCTTGGGCGCGGGTGCGAGCGCCGGGCGCGATCCAGGCCCAGGAGATCATCACCCCCGCCGCGGCGGCCACAAAAATGCTGTACAGCTCAAGCTGGCCGTGGGGCGCAATGTAGAGGAAGAAGTGGTCGAGACGCCCGTACTCATTCATGATGGCGGCGGACTGCCCGATCCCCTGCGCGTTTTGGAACAAAATGTACGGCGCCCATACAGCGGTGATCCCAAACGCGATGCACTGCGCGGCGATCCACGCGTTATTGGTCCAGACCTGCCCCGCGAAGGACGCTTCGGGGTTCGCCGAGTAGTAGCCCACGAACTGCTGGTCGGCGTAGTCCTGCAGCTGCTCGGCTGTTCCGTAGTTCAGCAGCAGCGCGGGGTTGGCGCTGAACCACACCCCGTAGAGGGTCGCGATAACAAAGAAGGCAGCGGTAGCAGCCAGCGACAGCCACCGAATTCGGTAGAGGGCCGCGGGCAGCTGGCGCGCGAAGAACTGGGGCATCTGCGCGGCTACGTTCACACTGGTCCCGGTGAACCGCAGGCGTGCCCGCGAGAGGGATAGGGATAGCCGGTCCCCCGGAATCGACTGCCCCGCGGTCGTTTTGATCGCAGAGAGGTTGCTGGCGCCCGCCTGGTACCGCTCGATCAACTCGTCGGCCTCAGCCCCCGAGAAACGACGTTTTTTCGCCAATTGGGCGAGGCGATCCCATTCTTCGCGGTGCGCGGCGGAGTAAGAGTCGAGGTCCATCTGCTTAAATGATGGCATGGTCGAAGCCGCAGCATCCGGGCATCCGCAGTATTCTGCTGTTTCGAATGCTGCCGCCGCCCCGCAGAATCACCCGACATACGACTCCCGCACTGATTTTTCGGGAGATTTCGGCGAAGCAAACGGCGACGAACTCATCACCGGTGAAGCCGTCGCCCTCGATCTACGGCCCGCCGGTTTTGTACTGCGCGGCGCCGGCGCAATCATCGACTGGTTCGTCTACCTGGGCAGCTACGTGCTGCTGGCCGTGTTCATTCTGCCGCTCGTGGTCGGCTCCCTCGACCTGGACGATGCCGCCAGCGCCGCACTCGCCATCGCGACCCTCGTGTTTGTGCTCGTGGTGGCACCCACCGCCGTCGAACTGCTCTCGCACGGTAAATCCCTCGGCAAACTTGCGGTTGGCGCGCGCATCGTGCGGGATGATGGCGGTGCCATCGGCTTCCGCCATGCGTTTATCCGCGCACTTACCGCCATTCTCGAGATCTTTATGACCTTCGGCGGAATGGCCGCCCTCGTCGCACTACTCAACGCCAAATCGCGGCGATTGGGCGACTTGTTGGCCGGAACATACAGCCAATATGAGCGGATGTCTCGCGAGACGGCACCGACCTACTTCGTTCCGCCCGAGCTCGCCGAGTGGGCCAGCACCGCGGATGTGGCGCGGATGCCCGACCGGGTCGCCCGACGGGTTGCCACGTTTTTGCGACAGGCTCCCGCGTTGAACCCCGCGACGCGGCAGCGGTTGGCGGCAGACCTGGCAACAGAGGCGTCGCGGTGGGCGTTTCCGGTTCCCGTTGCGCATCCGGAGGCGTTCTTGTCCGCCGTAGTCGCCTTGCGGGGCAGCCGCGAGAGCGCGGCCCTTGCCCTTGAGCGCGAACGGCTCGACACGCTCGCGCCGTCCCTGCGCGGGCTGCCGCACGGGTTCCCCGACCGCACCTGACGCCGCGAGGCAGGACGCCCGCCCGGCCATCCCGCCGCCGCCCGGCCATCCCCTGCGTCGCGTACAAAACGAAGGACATTCGCCCGCCTACACGCACAAAGGACATCCCACGACCATAAGGCCGCGGAATGTCCTTCGTTTTGTTTCGGGGGTAACGCGCGGCCAGGCCAGCAGCGCGGCTCAGGTAGCGCGCGGTGGGAGCAGCGCGCAGCCAGGGCAGCGCACGCCCGGGGTGGCGCGCCGGGCGCACCCACCTCAGACGGGCTAGTAGCGGTACTGGTCCGTCTTGTATGGACCATCGACGGTCACGCCGATGTAGGCGGCCTGCGACGGGGTCAGCTCGGTGAGCACAACACCCAGCGCGGACAGGTGCAGACGCGCGACCTTCTCATCCAGGTACTTCGGCAGCGTGTACACGGCCGTCGGGTAGTTCTCCTGGTGTGCGTAGAGCTCGATCTGCGCAAGCACCTGGTTGGTGAAGGAGTTACTCATCACAAACGACGGGTGCCCTGTGGCGTTTCCGAGGTTCATCAGGCGACCCTCCGACAGCACGAGCACACTGCGACCGGTGGGCAGGCGCCACTCGTGCACCTGTGGCTTGATCTCGACACGCGTAGCATCCGCTAATTTCTCAAGTCCGGCAATGTCGATCTCGTTGTCGAAGTGGCCAACGTTGGCGACGATTGCGAGGTGCTTCATACCCAGCAGGTGGTCAACGGTGATGACGTTTTCGTTGCCGGTTCCGGTCACAAAGATGTCAACCTGGTCGATG
>DASYMY010000434.1:0-4662 GCA_036008825.1 Glaciihabitans sp. | reverse complement strand
ACCGGTGAGAATCTCGTCAACATATTGCTCATCGTGCACAATGTCGACGATTTGCGAGGCCGGAGTCGTCAGGCCAATCTCCGACAGCATCGCCCATTCGAGGTCGAAGTATCCGTGCCCCTTCCCAAAGCGGATGCCATTGCTGCTGACCGCCGAGCCACCGGTCACCAGAAGTGTCAGCGGGTCTCCGCCAGCGAGTTCGGCAAGCGTGACCGGCTGCGCGAAATGATCCAGACCGTCGAGGGTTGCGGCGTACTTAACATCCTCGGCAGGAACGAAAGCGGGGTTGAGCTGCAGGAAGCCCCGACGGATCCCGTATGTGGTCACAAGCAGGGTCTTGCCGGCGCGAATCGCTTCGCGCCGCAGCAACTCGGTCGAATTGTCCGGGGTGATGAATACCCGGTCTGCCGTAGCCCACGCGTCGAGCTCGAGAATACGAGCGGTGGCCTCGTCGCTGCCGTCGAAGTCGGCGATAAAGGAGGAGAAGTCCCAGTGGAATCGGGAGTCCGGCTTCCCCACCCTGTTCAAGGTCTCCCAGACCCGGTCGCGGTGCTGTTGAACGAGATCGATGGTCATAGTGAAGGAACGGTCCAATCGTGGAGGGAAGGCCTGAGCTCACTCAGGTAAGAAATCGTGGCCAACCGCTCGTCGTCGAGTTGGCTCCACACGATTCCGGTCGGTCGGTGGTGGGTGGTCCCGGTTGAGGAGACACCCTCAGGGGTGACAAGTGTGTCGACGGTGATGTCGAGTGCTTTAGGGGTCAGCTCTATGTCAACAATTTGGGCGGGATGCGACACACCGACAATGCTTGTGTCCGGTTGAACAAGACCCAGTTCGCAGAGCAGGCCCCATTCGATGTCGAGGAACGCATCCCCACTGCCGACGTGCACCCCGCCACGAGTGAAGGCGATAGCGCCGGTGACGAGCATGTCAATGGAGCCCAGCTCGCGGAGCGCGTCCAGCGAGAGGTGGTGCCCGAAGCGCTCAAGCCCGTCAAGGGTGGAGGCAAACTCGCGGTGGATCTCGGGCACGGTAGTGGGGTCGAGCAGAACCATTCCGCGGCGCATCCCGTAGGTGGGAACGACTACTCGCTTGCCGTCATCAAGGGCCTGACAAATGAGCCCGTTGAGAGAGTTGTCCGGTGCGATAAACAGGGTGTTTGCAGCCTGGTAGTCCTTCATCTCACGGATGAGGTCGTGCACCTCGCTGGATCCGACGAAGTCGGGAACAAAACGCAGGGTGTCGAGGTGCCAACGGCTGTCGGGTATTGCAATCTCTGCGAGCACCCCCTTCATCAAGGCCCGCAATTGCACCTGGCGACTGATGTATGTTCCGCGACCGCGGTCCGGCCGTAACAAGCCCTCCCGGACGAGCTCTTCTGTTGCCCGGCGCAGTGTGCCACGGCTCACCTGGAACCTCTCCATCAGGGCGGGTTCAGGCGGCAGCATCCCGTCAGAGTTCCAGGGGTTGGCGAGCGCGAGCTGACGCAGTGCCGTTGTGACCTGGATATATACTGCAGTGCCCTGCATCGTCATGGGAGCTCTTTCTGTGTGGAGCGGAGGGTGCCTATGGCCAAGCGCCGGATTGACCCAGCCCTAGCTGGCTAGCTAGCTAGTCGAA
This sequence comes from Glaciihabitans sp., assembly GCA_036008825.1. Taxonomy (GTDB): domain Bacteria; phylum Actinomycetota; class Actinomycetes; order Actinomycetales; family Microbacteriaceae; genus Glaciihabitans. Next base: position 3,042 of record DASYMY010000434.1, on the reverse strand, counting down.
GAGCGACATGTCGAACATGTCTGTGGTGGCGGTGATGCCCACAGCAGACAGTGACTCGATGGTGTCCTGGATGGCCTCATCGGACAGCTTGAACAGTCCGTCAGCGTTTTCAATCAGCGGCTTTTGAGCATCATTGAAGAACAGCTCGTTTTCGACCGTGCGACCGGTTCCCTCAAACCAGGTGTCCTCGAAAAGGGGTGGGTACACCGTGGTGTCGGCAAAGTTTTCCGTCCAGCCTTTGCTGCTTGCCTCAAGCCAGGCTTCCAACGCGTCGCGGTTGTTCTCCAGCGTGTCCCTGGTCACCACAACGGTGTCGTTGGGAATGCGGTAGCCCGCTTCGTAGAGGGTGAACGAGCTGGCCTGCGCGCCCTGCTCCTCAATGGTGAAGGGAACGTTGGTGACGAAGTCAACCGTCGCATCAACTTCGCCAGTGATCAGGGGAGTGGGGTCGTAGGCGTACGGCACAACCGTGACATCATCTGGGTCGATGTCATTGATCGCGAGCATCGCGTCGAACGCGAGACGGTTGACATCCGGAACGGCGACCGTCTTTCCAACGAGATCAGCGGGGCCTTCGATACCACTTGAGTCAAGGCTGACAACGCCGAGCGGGTTCTGCTGGTATTGAGCTCCGATAATCACAAACGGTGCGTCCTGATCAGCGATAGCAGCAATGGTGGTGTCCGGACTGGTAAGCGCAATATCGGCGTCACCAGCCAGGAGTGTGCTTTCCGGAATGACACTGGGTCCACCGGACAAATACGTGAAGTCGATGTCTTCCTTTTCGTAGTAACCCTCGTCGGCCGCGACGAAGTAGCCCATAAATTCCGCATCGTTCACCCACGCCGCCTGCAGGGTGAGCGAAGTCATGCCGTCACTTTCGCCTGACTCGGTCGACGAACACGCGGTCATAGTCGCGATGGTGGCAGCTGCGACTCCAAGAGCGAGCCAGCGGCGGGAAGAAGGGGGCGTGCGCATGAAAGTCCTATTCTCTGAGCCGGTAGTCGACCGGCGAGCTCGGTGGAACACGTGCGAAGAAGGGTGACACTCACGCTACGGACCGGGTGTGTCCGTGATGTTGCCGCATGTTTCAAACAAGTAAACATTTGAACGTATAGACGTTTACAGATTCTAAGCGGATGTCACCCGTGGCGGCCTCCGCCAGGCTCGGCATACTGGCGAGGGGTACTTGCTTGAGCGGCGTCTGATGTACCGGCAATCTGATGGCCAGGTCGTAGGGCCTTGGGTAACCCAGTTCACCTTTCCGTTTCGCTGGCAGTACGGAGTGCTTCCGGCCGTCGACTACTTTCGCGCGGCGTCACTGCACGACGGCACCGCACCCGACCCACGGATGGCGAACGCGCACTGAGCCGATGGGATTCCGCAGCCCCAGATGTGCCGACGAGGTAGTGAATGGAGCCCCCTGTCGGATTCGAACCGACGACCCCCGCTTTACAAGAGCGGTGCTCTGGCCAACTGAGCTAAGGGGGCAAACGAACGCTTAGAGCTTACCTGACGCCGGAACGTGCCCGACAACATCACAGGGGGTGTGATGGTGCCGGGCGCGAGGCATCCGCTATGTATGGATACGCGTGTAGAGGTGAGACAGCGTTCTAGAGCTGCGACAGCACGCTATCGATGTCGAGTTTCTTCTTCTTTTCGGGTTTGGTTTGGTCGGGCATTCCGCCCACGTAGAGCCACCCGAAGAGCTGTTCGTTGGGCTGCAGCTTGTGGGCTGCACGGACGGGTTCAGAGCGCACCTGTTTGCCCGTGCGCCACATCACTCCCCAGCCGGCATCGTGCAGGAGCAAGCTGAGCACGTGGGCGACACCGGCGACGGTGACGTCTTGTTCCCACTCGTCCACTTTGAAACTGGGCTTGTGCACAGCGACCACAGCGATCAGCAGGGGAGCACGCAACGGTTTGGCGGCCAACTTCTCGGCGGCAGGGCCTTCGAGCCCGGTCGCCTCGGCGAGGGCGGCGCCCACACGCTCGCGGGCCTCATCACGAATCTCAATGAGGCGCCACGGCTGGAGGGATCCGTAGTCGGCGACAGAGGCTGCCGCCTCAACCAACGGAGCCAATTGCTCGTGCGTTGGAGCGTCGGCGGTCACTTTAGAGTGTGACCGCCGACGCGCTACCGCGTCAGAAAGGCTCACTCTTCCTTGAATTCAAGCGAGAGAGAGTTCATGCAGTACCGGTCGCCGGTGGGGGTCTGGTACGCGTCGTCGAAGAGGTGACCGAGGTGGCTGCCGCAGCTTCCACAGAGAATCTCGGTGCGAGTCATCCCCAACGAGGTGTCGGTCTTCAGCTCAACGGCGTCGGGGTTGATGGCCTCGTAGAAGCTGGGCCATCCGCTGCCGGAGTCGAACTTCGCGCCGCTCTTGAACAGCTCAGCGTTGCAGGCACCACAGGTGTAAGTTCCTGGGCGCTTCTCGTCCAGCAGGGCGCCCGACCATGGACGCTCTGTTCCAGCCTCACGGAGAATCTTGTACTGGCTCGGGCCTAGCTCTTCGAGCCATTCCTGCTCGGTCTTATTTACCTTGTAGGTCATTTCGTCCTCCTTAGGGAAGAAGTCTTCCACCCCATTAAACTCATTCGTATGCCCGAATGTTCCGTCACAGCCAAGTCGTGGGGCGAACTCACAACCCACGACCTTTATTCGTTTCTGAAATTGCGGACGGATGTCTTCTACCGCGAGCAAAAAGTCGATGACGACGAGCTCGACAACCGGGACTCCGAAAGCTCCACGGAACATTACTGGATCGGCGACGATACCGGCTGCGCCGCCTACCTGCGGGTGCTGACCGATTCCACTCCGGAACACCTCGACGCCCAGCACGTTATTGGCCGGGTTGTGGTGCGTGCCGACCGCAGGGGAGAGGGCCTCGCCCAGCAGCTTCTGCGACAAGTCTTTGAGAGCCACGGCAGTCACGCCATGTTGCTGCACGCGCAGGAGTACGTTGCCCCGCTCTACGCCAAGTTCGGCTTTGAAGCCTTCGGCGACGTGTATCCAGAAGCCGGAATCCCCCACGTGTCGAT
>DASYMY010000433.1:0-2290 GCA_036008825.1 Glaciihabitans sp. | reverse complement strand
GCCGTGAGCGTGGGGGCACACTCGGCACAAAAGCTCTAGGGGTTCCACCGGGTCTGATTAGAGGGTCGGACTGCGGCGGACTCGACTAGCTATTCTGCCAGATATTTACCCCCTGCGGCTACCATGCCCGCACTTTCACCGCATTGCGCTCAGAAAATGATCTAAGCGGATGCCCCGGTGCGTGGTTTTCGGCGACTCAGGGCCACCCCAACAAGGCAGATGGCCCCGCCGACGATTGCGAGCGGCGCCGGCACCTCGCCGAAGGCGAGGAGTCCAAGCACAACGGCGATGGGTGGAACCACATAAGTGGTGATGCTCAGTTGTCCGGCCGGCACACGCGTGAGTGCGTATGCCCAGGTGGAGAACGCCAGAGCGGTCGGTACCGCTCCGAGATAAATGGCGCCGAGCCAGGCGGAACCCGGGGCGCTTTGTAAATCTCGGACAAGCTCGCCGCTGAACGGCAAACACGCGACCATACCGATCGCGCAACCAAGCGCGGTCACCTGCGCTGCCGGCAGTTGCCGAAGCAACGGTTTTTGCACCAGGACTCCGACGGCGTAGGTGACGGCGGCAAGCAGACACCACATCACTCCGCTGCCATCCCCAAACCCGGTGCCCCCTGAGGTTGCTATACCGATGAGGATGACGCCGAAGAAGGCGACCCCGGCGCCAATCGCCAACCATTTCGGTACTCCCTCGCCGAGGAAGAGTCCGGCGCCGAGGGCAATAAGAATCGGTCCGATGTTGATGAGCATGGCGGTGGTGCCAGCGTCGAGGGTTTGCTCCGCGATGTTGAGAGCGACGTTGTATGCCCCGAACCAGGCCAGGCCGAAGACCACAAGAGAAAACCACTGGCGACGGGTGGGTGCAACCCAGGTGCGGCCGAGCAGAACAACAACGCCAAGAAGAATCGCCCCCACCAGCAGACGGGCCAGCGCGAGGCCACCGCCGGTGAAGTGTTCAGCTGTACCCCGAATGACGACGAACGCGCTCGCCCACGCGAGGACCGTCACGGATATTGCGATGAACACTTTGATGGACAACCGGCCCGACACCTCGGTGGGCCCAGGTGCGGGAAGGGTGCGCTCTGTGGTGCCCGGTGCGTCGTTCATAGCCTCACGTTAGCGATGCCCACCGACGTTAGTGACCGCTCGCGGTGCACTCGGCGCATACTTGTCGAAACTTGGCGGGAGATCGCATCCGCCGGCAAATGTTGTCAGAATCAGCTCATGGGAATTGAATTTGCCCCCTCCGCCCGCTCAACGGTCGGATTGGAATGGGAGCTCGCGTGTGTTGATCGCACGTCGGGTGAGCTTGCTGCTGCGGCTCCCGACGTGTTTGCCGCGCTGGGTGAGGGTGAGAACGGCGCGTTCCCTCAGGTCACAACGGAGCTGCTTACCAACACGGTTGAACTGGTCAGCGGTGTGCATTCGCGCGTTGGTGATGCGGTGGCAGATCTCACGGGGCTTATTGAGACTGTTCGGGAGGTCACTGACCCATTGGAAGTCGATCTAATGTGCGCGGGAACCCACCCGTTTAGCCCCTGGCATAAACAGACGATCACCCCGGACCACGAACGCTATGCCACCTTGATCGACCGCACCCAGTGGTGGGGTCGCCAGATGATGATCTGGGGTGTGCACATGCACGTGGGTATCGAAGATCGCCGCAAGGTGTTGCCCATCGTGAACGGGTTGCTGAGTTACTTTCCCCATTTTCAGGCCCTCTCCGCATCAAGCCCGTTTTGGGTTGGCGAGGCCACCGGGTACGCCTCCAACCGGGCTTTGCTATTTCAGCAGCTCCCAACGGCGGGACTACCTCCGCAGTTGAAGTCCTGGGCTGACTACGAGAGTTTGGTCGCCGACATGACCCACGTGGGTGTTATCGACGACTTTTCGGAATTGCGCTGGGATGTGCGTCCCTCCCCCAAATGGGGAACCATTGAGATTCGCTATTGCGACGGTCTGTCAACCGCTGAAGAAGTTGCCGCCTTGTCTGCCCTTGCACAGTGCCTGGTTGAACATCTCTCCGAGAGGTTGGACAAGGGAGAGACACTGCCGGTAATGCAGCCGTGGTTCGTGCGAGAGAACAAATGGCGGGCCGCCCGGTATGGGATGGAGGCCATCATTATTCAGGACTCGACCGGCAATGAGCAGTTGGTGACGGATGATCTCCTGGCGTTACTCGATGTCCTCGAACCGATCGCGGAACGCCTGGGATGCCTAGACGAGCTAATGAGCGTTTCAACGATTATGGAGAAGGGTGCCAGCTACCAGCGCCAACTGGCGGT
>DASYMY010000432.1:0-4862 GCA_036008825.1 Glaciihabitans sp. | reverse complement strand
GAAGGGTGGCGTGAGAGCCATGAGATACCGTCCTCACGATAACGCGGAAACGTGTAGGGACGTCACTGGCCCAACGACTTGTGGATGCAGTAGCTACATAGGTTGTGAGCTGGCTTAGGGTTTGGTGCCTTGCCCGCTTGTGGCAGGTTCTTCGGGTGTCTGCACAGCCTCGTTGCCGATGTCGTCACTGTCCGAATAGGTCTCGTCAGAGTCTACCCCAGAAGCAACCGGAGACCATTCCTGACCCGGCAGATATGGTCCCGGTTCGATACCAGGATGACGACGACTCTGAATAACGAGAATGGCGAGCCCGATAAGCACGGCTGCGAATGCCGCCCATACGTTCGTGCGAATACCGAAGAACACTTCGCTCTGGTCGACGCGAATCGTCTCAAACCAACTGCGGCCAACGCCATACCAAATCAGGTAGACGCCGAGCATTTTGCCCCACCGCAGTTTGAGTTCACGGTCGAGCAGTAGCAGGACGACGACACCGAGGAGGTTCCACAGGATCTCGTAGAGGAACGTGGGGTGGAAAAGAGTGCCTTCAGGCAGTCCGATGGGGAAAGCGACGTTGTCGGAGCTGATCTCCAACCCCCACGGCAGATCGGTTGGTTGCCCAAACAGTTCGTGGTTGAAGTAGTTGCCAAGACGTCCGAACGCTTGGGCCAATAGTAAGCCCGGTGCAAGTGCGTCAGCGAAGCTCCAAAAGCGGATGCCTGCAATGCGGCATCCGATGTAAACGCCAATGGCGCCGAACGCCAGCGCGCCGAATATCGCAAGCCCGCCCTCCCAGATGTAGAGGGTCTTGAGGAGGTCTTTGCCCTCGCCAAAGTAGTCGTCGGGGTGGGTGATGACATGGAAGATCCGACCGCCGACGATACCGAAAGGCACAGCCCAGAGGGCAATGTCCACAACGATTCCGGGCTCACCGCCACGTTTGGTAAGACGGTGGGATGTGAGCCAGATGGCAGCAATGATTCCCGCGAGAATGCACAGCGCGTACGCGTGGATGGTGAGAGTGGTCGTTTCAGGAATAAAACGGGTCCACGCAAGCCACTCACCAACCGGGATTTCGAAGGTGCGCCAGGCGGGGTCAGGACTAGGGATGCTGAGGGGGGCGAACAATTAGTTGGTCACCTTTCACGTGTCGGAACGAGGTAACACTACTTGCCTGAGGCGAGGTTTGCGGCCACCCGGGCCACCGAGTCGACACCGCCGTCGATGAGTGCCTTAACGAGGAGGGATCCCACGATGGCGCCATCGGCGTACTGGAGCACTTCGCGGATCTGTTCGGGAGTAGAGATTCCCACCCCAACACATGCGCTTGTCGCCCCGGCCTCACGAAGGCGGGAGATCAACGAGCGCGCGGCGGTGTCAACATCAGCGCGGGCACCTGTGATACCCATCGTGGACACCGCGTAAACAAAACCGCGGCTCTGTTCAACGGCCTGGGTCAGACGCTCAGGCGACGAGGAGGGAGCTGCGAGAAAAACTCGATCAAGTCCGGTCCGTTCGGAGGCGGCGATCCATGCTTTCGCCTCGTCTGGGACAAGGTCAGGTGTGATGAGCCCAGCTCCGCCAGCGGCTGCGAGTTCGTCGGCAAACCGATCAACCCCGTACTGCAACACCGGGTTCCAGTAGGTCATCATCAGCACGGGCGCATCAACGCGCGCGGTGATTGCTCTGACGGCGTCGAATCCGTCCCGGAGTCGGAAACCTTTGGCCAACGCAGCTTGGGTGGCCTGCTGAATGACCGCACCGTCCATCACCGGGTCGGAGTACGGAAGCCCCAGTTCGATGATGTCGACACCGTTCTCAACGAGAGCGACCGCAGCGTCGATGCTGGTCTGGACGTCCGGATACCCAACGGGTAGGTACCCAATGAGAGCACCGGATCCGGCGGCTTTTCTCTCGGCAATGACATCGGCTACGCGGCTCATGCGTTGTCTCCCCGTGCGCCGTCTGGTGCCGGTTCAGCGATGGACTGTTCCAGCGCTTCTGCGTCGAGGATGTCGAAGTATTTGCCTGCGGTTTCCATGTCTTTGTCGCCGCGTCCGCTGAGGTTGACGAGGATGACGGCGTCGGGGCCGAGTTCCTTGCCCAGTTTGATGGTTCCGGCGAGGGCATGAGCGGACTCGATGGCTGGAATGATGCCCTCGGTCAACGACAGCAGACGCAGCGCCTGCATGGCCTCGTCGTCGGTGATGGGCAGGTAGTTGGCGCGTCCAATGTCTGACAACCAGGCGTGCTCCGGGCCAACGCCCGGGTAGTCAAGCCCGGCCGAGATGGAGTGCGACTCGACTGTCTGGCCGTCTTCGTCTTGGAGGATGTAGCTGCGGGTGCCGTGAAGCACACCGGGGCGGCCGCGGGTGATGGTTGCTGCGTGCCGTTCGGTGAGGTGGCCCTCGCCTGCCGCTTCGTAGCCGTAAAGTGCAACATCGGCGTCGTCGAGGAATGCGTGGAAGATTCCCATCGCGTTGCTTCCGCCTCCCACACATGCGGTGACCGCGGTGGGCAAAGCGCCGGTTAGTTCCAGGACCTGCTTGCGGGCTTCTTCACCAATAATTTTGTGGAAGTCGCGCACCATCAGGGGGAAAGGGGCCGGGCCAGCTACCGTACCAAGCAGGTAGTGCGTGTTCTCCACGTTCGCAACCCAGTCGCGGAGAGCTTCGTTGATCGCGTCTTTGAGAGTGCGTGAGCCCGAAACGACGGGGATAACCGTTGCACCCAGAAGCCGCATCCTAGCGACGTTCAGCGCTTGACGTTCTGTGTCAACTTCGCCCATGTAGACGATGCATTCCATGCCGAACAGGGCGGCGGCAGTTGCGGTGGCAACACCGTGTTGTCCGGCGCCGGTTTCGGCAATAAGACGGGTTTTCCCTAATCGCTTGGCGACGAGCGCCTGACCCAACACGTTGTTGATCTTGTGGGATCCGGTGTGATTGAGGTCTTCACGTTTGAGGATGATTCGCGCGCCACCGGCGTGCTCAGCGAAGCGGGGTACCTCGGTGATGATGGAGGGACGACCGGTATAGGTCGCGTGCAGGTGGGCGAGCTCTGCTTGGAACTCGGGATCCTCGCGCGCCACTTTGTATGCGGCATCCAACTCGTCGAGGGCGGCGATCAGCGACTCGGGAACGAACCGTCCGCCGTACTCACCGAAATAGGGACCAATTTCATCACGCAGTGCCATTTAAGACCTCAAGAATTCATTAAGAGTTGCTACCGGGTCACCGTGGGTGACAAGTGCTTCACCGACCAGAACGACGTCGGCGCCGGCTGCGCGGTAGTGCGCGACATCAGCGGCCGACTTGACCGCGGATTCCGCAACCCGGGTCACTCCGGTGGGGATGGAGTCGGCGAGAGAGCCAAACAGGTTTTGGTCAAGCTCGAAAGTGCTCAAGTTGCGAGCGTTAACACCAACCAGGGTGGCGCCGATGTCAAGTGCTCGCGCGACCTCGTCAGCGCTGTGTGTCTCGACCAGGGCTGTCATGCCCAGCTCGGTGATGAGGTTGAACAGGCTCTGCATAGTCGACTGATCGAGTGCGGCGACGATGAGCAGAACCATGTCGGCGCCCGCTGCTCGAGCTTCGAACACCTGGTAGGGCTCCGCGATGAAGTCCTTCCGCAAAACCGGCACGGAAACGGCTGAGCGAACGGATTCAAGATCAGCGAGTGAACCGCCAAATCGACGCTGTTCGGTGAGAACACTGATCGCGCTTGCTCCGCCTGTTTCGTACGACAACGCCAGCGAGGCGGGATCAGGAATATCGGCGAGAGCACCGCGTGAAGGGCTTGCGCGTTTGACTTCGGCGATGATTTTGACACGCTCAGCAGGCGTCAATGCTGCAAGAGCATCAAGAGCTGCGGGCCGCGCCAGAGCAGCAGACTCTACATCGGAAAGACTTACCAGTTGCCGACGCTGCGCCGCGTCTTCAAGGGCACCAGCGACTAGGTCGGTTAGCACGCTAGGACTGCGACTTGGGGCCTTCGACCCCGTAGCCGGCCCGTGCCATTAGCCACCCAACGAGTGGTCCGATGGCGACTACAACGGCGCTGATGATGACGATCCAGGGGATGTCAAAGAAGAAGGCAATGGTGCCGACCGCAAAAGCGACGAGCATGATGATGACAGCCGTCCATGCGGCGGGCGAGTTGCCCTCGTGGTCATGTGACTCAGCTGACACAATTCTCCTTCAGGGGTGGGGCTGGTGTTTAGTTAAGTCTACCGGAACCGTATCTGAGCGTGAGGCGATCTCACCGGTCGGTGGGGTCTGATCCGTCGCTGAGGGCGTCCCAGTCGCGGGCCGGATCGCGTGGCGCGTTTGTCGTGCCGTCGACATTGTCTAACCGGACGGCTTGATACTTTTGCGTGGCGGCGGGCCAGCGGCGCACAGTGATGAGCATCACTAATCCGATAAGCATTGCCAGTGCGCCCGAGACGACTGCAACGGTTGGCCATGCAGTGAGATCGACCGTTTCAACAAGCTGCGCGAGCGAGCGGGCGCCGGCAACACCGGTCGCGTCGGTAATCAGAGCTGACGACGCTCGAACCGGATCAGTGATCGAGGTGATTGCCGCGAAGAGAACCGTGAATCCGATCAGTATCTGCAATGCGCCCAGCACAACCCTGAACACGGGACCAGCCAGCGCGAGGGCTGCTGTGAGCGCAAAGCTCGAAAGGGATAACGCGGATAGTGCCGGTGAGGCGTCTGTTCCGATGACCTCTATGGACTGTTCGGCGACGGTCAGGGTCCACCACGGTTGGGTGACCGACAGAAGGGTGAGCGCAGCAACAAGGGGAATGCTCAAAATGGTGATGAGCCGAAGTTTCCGTGGAGCCATCAGCGAACCCTGCG
>DASYMY010000431.1:0-1683 GCA_036008825.1 Glaciihabitans sp. | reverse complement strand
TGATCTTGCTTGATTGTCCACAATGGACGTCTCTTGGCCGAAAACCGGCATTAAGGAGAAATGGAGGAGAACCAAGATCCAAAACACTGTTTTCGGAGTGGTCTAGGCTCACCCCGATCGGATGAACTTCGAACCGACGCGACTCTCCCCCAACCGACAACACCAGCGCCGAACGGCCGCCGCACTTCCTCAACCAACGCCAACTGACCCCAGAGAGCGCCGATAGCTGCAGCCGGTGACCAACCGACCGCACGTGGCGTCAACGCAAGACCAGACCATCCAACGCGCCACGCTCCCCTCCCCCAGCCACGTTCCGAACGGACAACGACCGCTGACACCGAGCGCGAACAACAGCCGCTCTCGCTCCAACCCTTGCCGCTCCAACGAGCAGCGAGACACGACAAATCAGAGCAACAACCGTGCTGCTCGACCGGACTACATCCACGTCAGGCTCTGCAAGAGCAACAAGTTGAACCCCGCCGGCACCCAAGGGATTATGAGTGGCCTCATTCCGTGTCAGCGGAAACCTGAAAATGTCAATCAATGACGCCGCGTATCGTGTTTCCGCACGTCAGCAAATTATAAGTGCCGCAATGGGCCGTATAGTGTCAACGGCGTCTAGAACTGCCGAGCACACGTCGATCACAGCGTCAGCGTCGCCGATCACCTGCGCTAACCGCTACAACCACCCCTTCACCCATCGCTCTGTCAACTACGGATGCTCAGCAGGTGCTATGCGGAGGTGTCGCTCACTAGTCGACAGGGCTGCGTGGCAAGCAACTGGAGTAGGTGCATGTGCTGGGTCAGAGTTGCTGCCATCGATGCGAAATGAGAGACGTAGTCGGCATCATCCACGACGCCCTCTTGCGCGGCCCGCCAAGCCTGGAGGGCGCGGATAAAGCGAGCTCGGACTGACGGTGAAACGCCCGCAAGGTACTGCTCCTCCGACAGTTGGCGGATCCGGTGCGACAACGCTAACTGACTCGGAGTCGGCGTCCGCATAAATTCGCTACCGCGACGGATCGCCACATCCTGGCGCAGCCGCTCGAGGCGGCTCAGGTCGCTGGAGCGCAAGGCTTCGATCCGGCGGACCTCGGTACGCATTTGGGCGATTTCGCCAAGAAGCCCCGGTGAGATAAGGACGTTGAGCCCGTTGGCGGGAAGTGCAAGGCACTGGACTGAGGCAATAGCCGTCGGACAAACCGCCAGTGAGACCGATCCGGGTGACTCGTGAACATTGAGGTACCGGATACCGTGGGCTTCTCCCAGGTCGGTTTGGCTAATCTGCGCGGCTTCTGCGGAGTTTTCATTCCGCCAGTTCGGCTCTATGACCAAGCCTTCGCGCCGCAGAGCGACCCTGTAGAGGTAGAACTGCGAGCCGCCATCGGCTTGGTCGGACATTCGACGCAGCATCGACTCCACTGCGGCCTCGTAGGTTCCCAGATGGAGCGCCTGGTTCTCGTAGCGAACGCGCGCGCGTTCGACAGCCTCCGCAGGCATCAATCCCTTCGAGGACTCGATGGTGGCGCCGGGCATCGCTTGGCTGCTGCTGGGCCAGTGGTCGTGGATGCTGGTGTGGTACCAGGCGACGTCGAAAAGGTGGTGGTCGTCGAGGACCGGGTCGTCGATATCCCGGAGCGCCAGAACGGCCCGGCTGACTTCAATGTCGGCGCCGTAGCAGGC
>DASYMY010000430.1:0-7231 GCA_036008825.1 Glaciihabitans sp. | reverse complement strand
GGGGCTCACTCGCACAGCCTTGCTCGATCTTGCGCGAGCACAGCGCGGACCGGATGATGCACCCCACATGTCGGTTGGATCCGCCGACGAGCTGGTCTGGCTACTAAGCGCGCTGGCTCGCGGAGAAGTGGTGGACACGCTCACCAGTGAGCGAGTGCTCGGGTGGATGTCGCTCAGCACGGATCTCTCCTTGGTATCCAGCGCGTTCGGGCTGGATCCGCTGGCACACCGGCAGGCCGACCACGGTATGACACTGGTGAATCTCACGGCGTCCTCGACGGGGGTCCGCGTTGAGGTGGGAGCGTTGCGGGGAAACGCGTCGTCCGTCGCTTTCGCCGTAATCGTCCGTTTCGACGACGCCGAAATGGCTGATCGACAGCAAGTTATTAATGCGATGCGCACGGTGGGGTACGACATTTTGGACCACGTCTCGTAATTCAACAAGTGCGGATAAAGGGGCTTGTCCACAGAAAAGGGGACATGCTAGCTTGGCCGCGCACCTGGGATGTGAGTGACCCGAACACTCGTCCGACCCAATTGTGTGCCTCCGAGAAGGTGATGCCCGAACCTGCTGTCCTCCGACCGCTCGCCGCTGCCTTAGCGCGCTGACCGAGGAGTTCAGCTGTTGTCTCCTGGACACAGTCGTGTCCAACACCGTTACCCGACGGTGCTTTCCGGCGCGCCTGCGTGCTGCCGGATTTCCCCCTTACCCGAGGAGAACCTAGCCAATGAGAAGGATATTCGCGGTCGTCACGACCGCGGTGCTAACACTGGGGCTGTCTGTGGTGGCGATGGCGCTGCCCGCCCGCGCCAACACAGCACGTGTCACAGGAAATGCAACGTGTACCGCAGAAGGAACCTATGAAGTGACCTGGAACTACGTCACCGTGGACGTCGACCCGGAGGCCGAAGCCCGAACAACGGCCCGAACGAATGACCCGGGTGCTCAACTGTCTGGCGAGGGAACCGTCGTTGATGGTGTGCTGTACCTGTCGATGTGGACAGGAGATGACCGCGGTGTTGGTGTCAACGCCGGGCTCTTCGCCACCGGATTTATCGAAACCAGTGTTGCCGGGAATGCCACGCAAGCGACGGTTATCGTTGAGACCGAGTGGGTGGGATACCCCATCGATATTCAGACCGGTTCCGTCGCGCTCGATGGTACCTGTGGCACACCGGTGGGGGTGCCCGCTGACGCGTCTGCGGCCGTCAGTGTGACCCCGGCTACCTGTGATGTGGCCGAAACGCTCACCCTGGGGGCGATCAGTAACGCGACGTGGGGAACAGCGACTCGCACAACGGGCCCCGGTGAGTACTCCGTGACCGCGACTGCAAACGCGAATCACACCTTCCCCGGCGGCGCAGCAACCCTGACACTTACTGGAACCCTGGCGGATGTTCTCCCAAGTACGGGGGAGTGTGCGCCGGTAGAGGTGCCCGCCGACGCGTCGGCGGTTATCAGCGTTGCCCCGGCCACCTGTGATGCGGCCGAATCGCTTGCCCTCGGTGCCATCAGTAACGCCTCGTGGGGAACTCCCACCCGCACAACCGGTCCCGGTGAATACTCCGTGACCGCAACCGCGGACGAGAACCACACCTTCCCGGGTGGGGCAACAACACTGACATTGACGGGTACTCTCGCGGATATTCTCCCGAGTACCGGCGAATGTGCGCCGGTGACCCCGCCGAAGTGTATTGACGACTCCGCCATCAGCTACACCTACGACAGCGACACCAACAGCGCGGTCATTACGGTGGGTACTGGCACTGAGGGAGCACGCACGGCCTCGACCACGACTGGAGTTCTCTGCGAACCGCTGTATGTCACCGCAGCGAGTTGGAAGTTCACGGCCGAGGACGGTTGGCCTCAGGCCCGCGATGTGGTGAATGAATATGACCCAATCACCAAACCCGGCATCTACGAGGTTGGTGCAGAAGTGAATTGTGGTCAGGGTGACATCTATGCCGCCCGTGAACCGGTTCCGTACCCCACCCCCGAACTGTTTGGCCCCAACGACCCATACGAGGAGCAATTCCTCTCCGATCTTGGGTTCGATGGACCAACAACGTGGATGGTTCAGGATCGCGGCTGCAACAGCGTCACACCTGAAGAGCCAAAAGCATCGGCTATTGAGGACTGTGACTCGAATGGCTGGATTTCCGTTCCGGACGACACGGAGAGCATCGACTACACGCTCGAGGGCAACGGCAAAACCGGAATCAACACCGTAACGGCTGAAGCGATCAGCCCCTACGTGCTGAAGGACTACCCGAAACACGGGTGGACCTTTGACCTGGGCGACCGTTATGACTGCCCGGAGACTCCGGTTGATCCGGAAACGCCGGTTGATCCGGAAACGCCGGCTGATCCGGAAACTCCAGTTAATCCGGAGACGCCGGTTGACCCGGAGACTCCAGTCGATCCGGAAACGCCGGTTGACCCAGAGACTCCAGTTGACCCGGAGACGCCGGTAGACCCAGTTGAACCGATCGACCCGGAGACACCGGTTGAACCCGTGGACCCCGAGACACCGGTTGAGCCAGTTACTCCGGAAGAGCCGGTCATTCCGACAACTCCGGTGGTAGTCATCATCATTCCGCTGGAACCGCTCATCCCCACCCAGCCCGTTGTCCCTGCCCCGCAGGTGACTCCGGTGCCGGTCGCAGCAGCACCGGCCCCAGTGGTGCCTGAGCTTGCAAAAACGGGAGTTGCTGCGGCAGGCGCGCTGACGCTGTCAAGCGCACTGATGTTCCTGGGTGCGGGAGCAATCTATCTCCGCCGACGGTTCGCCGAAGACGATAGGTAACACCTGCACACAGCGCTCGCCGCGGATGCCTCACCCCACCGGAACCCGGTGCGGTGAGGCATCCGCCGTTAACGAAGTGAAGTGTTGAAGAGGGTTGTGGCGGTTGTTACGCGGAGGCGAGGCCAACGTCGCGCTCGTCGGCCAGCAGAGCGGCGCGAACGTTGTAGACAGCGTCGAGTCCGTCGACGAAATCGTTGGCGCGACCCTCTTTGGCCAGCTCGCGGGCCCGAACGGACGGGCCGTGTAGGAGCACTCCAGCAAGGTGACGGAGCGCGGCCTCGGTCTCATCCCCGGCGCCACGGGCACGCGCCCTGGCAATCTCGAGGTCGAGCAGATCAAAAATGTGGGTGCGCAGGGCAACAATTGCTGGCTCAACGGAGCGCTCGGCGGAGAATCCGGCGGCGGCAGCACCAACTAGTGCGCGAGCGTCAGCGGCGGCCGTCAGCTCTTCAATGGGGGCGTGCAGGCTGATGGTCTCGAGGTCGAGCAGTTCCACTCCGGGCAGGCTCGCGACCTCGGGGTCAACGTTGCGGGGGAGCCCGAGGTCAATGATGAGGCGGCGACGGGCGTTCGGGATGGATGTCGCATCCACCGCGGCATACGCGGTGCAGGTGATCACAACGTCGGCGTTGGCGATGGCGTCGGCGAGGTCCAGTTCGAGGTGAAGAGAGTGTTTGGTTGCAAAAGGAGCGGCGCGGCCGGACGGGGAGAACACGGAGAGTGCTTCGACCCCACGGTCGCGGAGAGCGACCACGGTTGTTGCGGCATACTGGCCGGTTCCCACGATCAGCACGGTGGTTGTGGACCAGTCGGTGATGCGGCTGGAAGCAAGTTCAAGACCCAGACGCACAAGCGAGCGTCCCGCTCCGCCTAGAGCGGTCTGTGTTTTGACGCCACGGCTGGTTTGGGTGGCTTTCTGGAATAGCTGCTCCAGCGCGGAGGACGTGGTGCCCACCCGGCGAGCCTGCTCAAGCGAGCGTCGAACCTGACCAGAAATCTCGTCTTCGCCCACCACAACGGACTCAAGGCCGCTGGTAACCGAGAAGAGGTGCTGCACAACGTCGTCGCCGGTGATGATGGTGACAGCTTCACGTAGATCGGCTGGATCAACGCCACTGGCCTGGCTCATCACATCAACGGTGTTCTGTGTTGCGGTCTCGCCCTGATTGTCATCAACCTCGAGGTAGGCCTCGAAACGGTTGCAGGTTGCCAAGACAACGGCACCGTCAACGATGGGGTTTCCTGACACCAGAGTCTTTGCGGCATCGGGTGCGCCAAAGGACAGCTTCTCAAGCAGATCGAAGCTGGCATTTCGGTGATTGGCGGTAAGACACAGGAGCACCTTCTAATGTTAACCGCGTGACACTACCTTTGAATCACCCGCTTGTCGATGGCCGCACCACAAATTCCGCGTTGATCCGCTCGTATCGAGGTGAACGGACCGAGCAGCTTCCTATTTGGTTTATGCGCCAGGCGGGGCGATCGCTGCCGGAATACCGAGAATTACGCGTCGGAACGGCCATGCTCGACGCTTGCCTCACCCCAGAGCTGTCGAGCGAGATCACTTTGCAGCCCGTTCGCCGGCACGGTGTCGACGCCGCCATTTTCTTCAGCGACATCGTAATTCCCGTGAAACTCGCAGGTGTGAGCGTCGAAATTGTTCCCGGACGCGGCCCTGTTCTCGAAAATCCCATTCGAACAGCAGCGGATGTCGCAGCGCTACGGCCCCTTGATCCCGACGCTCTCGCTCCCATCATCGCGGGAGTGAAGGCCACTGTTGAGCAGCTCGGCAGCACCCCGCTGATTGGCTTTGCGGGTGCCCCGTTCACCCTTGCCTCGTACCTGGTTGAGGGCGGACCCTCGAAGGATCAGCTGCGGGCCCGCACCCTGATGTATTCCGACCCCCAGACCTGGGCGATGCTGCTCAACTGGTGTGCCGACATCACCGGACAGTTCCTTCGGGCCCAAATCGACGCCGGCGCCTCCGCCGCGCAACTCTTTGACTCCTGGGTTGGCTCGCTCAGCGAGGTCAACTACCTCAAGCGGGTTGCCCCGCACTCCAAGCGAGCGTTGTCGGCTCTCCGCGGGCTCGATGTGCCGAAGGTTCACTTTGGTGTGGGCTCCGGCGAGGTACTGCACGCCATGCATGGCATCGGAGCCGACGTGATGGGCGTTGACTGGCGGATTCCGCTGGACGAAGCCAACCGTCGCCTCGGTGGGGGAGTGCCCCTGCAGGGCAACATCGACCCCGCGCTGCTGAACGCCCCATGGAAGGTGCTTGAGGCCCACGTGCGCGACGTGGTTGACCGGGGCCGCGATGCCCCGGCACACGTAGTGAACCTCGGCCACGGAGTTCCCCCCGAGACGGACCCCGCCGTGCTGACCCGCATCGTTGAGCTCGTCCACAGCATTCGCTAACTGCGGTGACTAACTTCCTGGTGGTCGGCGGCGGTGTTGGTGGTCTCGTCACCGCCCGCCGTCTGGCCCTCGCTGGCCGCACGGTGGAGGTCTTCGAAGCCAGCGACCATCTGGGTGGCACGGTCGGAAGGGTTACCGTCGGGGGTCTCGACCTCGATTCCGGCGCAGAAAGCTTCGCCCTCCGCGGCGGAACCGTCGCCGCCCTCGCCGATGAGCTGGGACTTGGTGGCGACATCGTCAGCCCTAATCCGGAGGGCGCCTGGCTGCTGCCCAGCAATGGCCGCGCAGTTCCGCTGCCAAAGCTCAGCCTGCTCGGCGTTCCCGGCTCACCCCTCGCGCCCGACGTACGGGCAATCTTGGGGCTTCCCGGGGCGCTGCGTGCCTGGGGCGAGAAGTTCCTCCCGGGCACCTACGGGGCCGACGCGGTCTCACTCGGTGACATCGTGCAGCGAAGAATGGGCACCTCCGTCCTCGAGAACTTGGTTGCGCCGATCGTGCGCGGGGTGCACTCGATGGATCCCCATGACCTCCCGCTCGACCGGGTGGCCCCGGGCCTGCGCGATGCCCTCACCCGAACCGGGTCCCTCGCCGAGGCCGTCCTTGAGCTGCGCAGCAACACTCGCGCCGGCTCCTCCGTCGCAGGAATTACGGGCGGAATCCATCGTCTGGTGATTGAGCTCGTAAACGATCTGCACCGGCTCGGGGTGGTGATGCACCTGGGCTCGCATGTGGAGTCTGTGGAAGCTGGCAGCATCGAGGTAAACGGCGCCGTCCGAACCGGCCACGTGATTGTTGCCGCGCCCGGATTGCTGGGTACTCCCGTCACCGATGGACACCTCGCTGTGCTCACCACCCTGGTGCTCGACGCCCCTGAGCTTGATCGAGCTCCTCGTGGCACGGGAGTGCTTGTTGCCGCAGGGGCCGTCGGCGTGCAGGCCCGCGCGCTCACCCACGCCACCGCAAAATGGTCGTGGCTTGCCGAGCGTGCCGATGGCGCCCACGTTGTACGCCTCTCCTACGGCTCCGCCCTCGACGATCACGCGACCGTAGCCCGCACCGATGCCGCACGAATTCTGGGTGTTTCGCTGCCCTCATCCGCCGTGCTCGATTTTGCTCGAGTGGAGTGGCGACGCCCACCCCGTCAGATTCATGCCGCCGATGGCATATCCGTTGTGGGGGAAACCGCCTCGGGAACGGGCCTGGCAGCCGTTGTTGGGCACGCCGAAATCACGGCAAGAGATTTACTCAGAGACTTTGTGGACTAGGCGGCACTACGCTGGAGTGATCATTCACGTCACAGAACGGAGAACACCATGAAAGGCAAGATCCTTTTGGTGACTGGACTCGGCATCGGGTACGTACTTGGAGCCAAGGCCGGACGCGAGCGCTACGAGTCCATCAAGCGCATCACGGACAAGTTCTGGCACAGCAAAGGTGTACAGACACAGGTACACCAGGTTGAAGAATTTGTGAAAGACAAAGCCCCCGACGTTGCCGGTGCAGTAGCCGACGGTGCGCGCAAGGTTGTTGACAAGGTTTCAGGCACGCGGAAGCCAGCGACGGCTCGCCCTGCGCCGCGGAAGACTGCAACCCCGAGGTCCACCACCACTAAGAAGTAACCCGGTGGTTGAGAGCGCGCGCGACAAAAAGAGGTCGCTGTTTACGTTAATCGGCGACGTGCCGACGCTTGTCAAAGAGCTTGTGCAGGGGGAGATCGCTCTCCTCAAGTCCGAGATCATGGCCAAACTCAAGATTCTTGGGGTGGGCGTTGGTCTGTTGCTCGGCGCGGTTATTCTGCTGTTCTTCTTCCTTGGAGTGCTGCTGACGGCCATCGTGTTGACAATCTCCATCTGGCTTCCGGGCTGGCTGTCGGCGCTCATCGTCGCCTTTGTGCTGCTGGTGGTTTTGGCGATACTTGCCTGGATCGGCATCCGCGAAGTTAAAAAAGCGATGCCCCCGGTTCCCGAAAAAACTATTGCGAGCGTTCAACGTGACATTAACGCCAT
>DASYMY010000429.1:0-3403 GCA_036008825.1 Glaciihabitans sp. | reverse complement strand
TCTGGCGTCCCTGGCTGTTGTCGCCTTCACGCGGTTGGCGGATGGCACCCACTACAGCGTCACCCTTGCGCAGGTTGTACTTCTTGACCTGTCCGAGGGAGACGTAGACGTCGTTGGCGCCAGGCAGGTAACCGCTGGTGCGCACGAAAGCGTAGTTGTCGAGGACATCGAGGATGCCAGCAACGGGGATCAGGATGTCGTCTTCGGTGATCTCCGGTTCGAAGTCGTCACCAACGGGGCCGCGTCCGCGCTTGCGGTCGCGGTAACGGTTGCGTCCGCTACGGTCATCGCCTTCGATGCCCTGCTGCTGGCGGTCGTTGCGAGATCCGTCGCGGTTGTCGGCGTTGCGTCCGCCGTCTCGGTTGTTGTCGCGGTTGTCGCTATTGCGGTTGCCACGACCGGAGTCGTTGCCATCGTTGCGGTTGTCGCTACGGTTCTCGGTCGACGAGTTGTCGTTGTTGCGGTTGTCACCGTTGCGGTTGTCGTTGTTGCGGTTCTCGCCGTTGCGGGCTTCAGCATTGCGCGCTTCTGCAGCGGCCTGACGGTCGGCGCGGCTGCGGTTGCGTCCACGGGAGTTACGCCCAGACGTGGGCTCCTGCTGCTCAGAATCAGTAGCGGAGTCACCATTAGCGGATGCCACTGCCGCGGGCTCTGCCGTCGACGACTCAACGTCGGCTGCTGGCGCACTCTCGGCGGACGAGTCTGTTGCTGCGGTGTCGGCGGTGGAGGCCTCGGGGGCGCTGGCTCGACGCGACGAGGCGCGACCGGAGGAGTTCCGGCTGGAGCGGGTGCGGGGTGCCGCTGCGGGCGTCTCCTCGGCGGGGACAGTCTCAACGCCAGCTTCGGCCTGCGCGACGTGGGCGACGGCAGAGACGGGCGCGGGGGCGTCCGCTGAGTCAGATTCCGCGGTTTCGGCGGCGGGCGCAACGTCAGCTGCAACCGCTACTTCAACCTGGCTTGCCTGCTGAGCAGCAGCCTTCGCTGCGGCGTCTGCGGTGTTGGCCCGACGCGGTGCACGCTTGCGCGGCGCGGTGGCCGCCGGTGCAGCCTCGGCTGCCGGTGCATCGCTGCTGGCGCTGTCGGGTGTGGTCTCCGCGGCGCCCGAAGAGTTCGAAGCGGATGCGTCGGCCGCGGGTGCGGAATCGGCGGGTGCGGAATCGGCGGGTGCCTCAGACTTCTCGGCGGCAACTGGTGTTGTTGCTGCGTCGGAAGAGGCGGACTCCCCCGATGGCTCTGAGCCGTTTGCCTCGGTGGTGGTGGGGTTCTGGATCTCGTTGATAGCGTCCACGAGTGCTCCTTTGCGAAGTTTGGACGCGCCAGCGAGGCCCAGTTCGCTCGCCATAGCTTGAAGCTGCGGGAGGCGGAGGGCGCTCAAAGTGGCGCGGGAATCCGTGCTTGTTGCACGGACATTGACATCAGTCACGAAAAAGGGTTCCTTTCGACTCTGAGCACTGAACATCTCAGAGGTAAGCGGATCGCTCGTTCGCAGTCCTGCGCGGGTGTGCAGGAACAGATCTGCGGGTTAGCGAGTGCTATTAAGAGTGCAACCAGGGGTAGTGTCTGATTCTTCCCGTCCAGCTGAGCCTAGGGGGCTGAGTTGGGTGGGTGTCGTACAAACTATCTCTGGCTAGGCCAGAGCTTCTACCGGGTGCGCAACAACAGTAGCACCTTTGAAGTCCACGGCCAGCATTAGTGGTTGCCACGGCGAGGTGGAGTTACTGGCAACAAGATCGGCCGCGACTAGTCGCTGTGCAGGATCGCTGCAGAGCACGAGAAGTGACGGGCCGGCACCGGAGACAACGGCGGCAAGATCATTAGCGCGCAACAGTTGGATGAGCGCGTCGGTTTCTGGCATGGCGCTGGCCCGGTAGCTCTGGTGGAGCTTGTCTTCGGTGGCCGCAAGCAGCAGCTCGGGGCTCTGAATCAGCGCGGCGATCAGCAGTGCCGAACGGGACACGTTGAAGATGGCGTCTTCGTGGGGAACCGATGCCGGCTGCAAGCTGCGGGCCAAGGCGGTAGACATGGTGGATTCCGGCACAAAAACCAGTGGAGATACTCCGCGGTGCACAATCAGCTTTTTGTGCTGGGGGCCCTCAGGGGTCATCCACGCGATGGTCAACCCACCAAACAGGGCAGGAGCGACGTTGTCGGGGTGCCCTTCCATCTGGGTAGCCAATGCCAGCAGCGCTTGCGAGTCGATCTCGACGATACCCTCGAGTAGACCTTTGGCGGCCATAATTCCCGACACGATTGCCGCGCCGGAGGAGCCCATCCCGCGCCCATGAGGAATGGTGTTGCGAGCGACGAGGTTCAGGCCCGGCATTTCAATGTTGTACGCGGCAAAGGTGTGCGCGATGGCGGTGACAACAAGGTTGCTTTCGTCGGTGGGCACAACTCCGGCACCAACACCTATGACCTCAACGAACACACCGGGTTCCGGGCGAACGGTGACGGTTAGTTCGTCGTACAACGACAGTGCAAGCCCGAGCGTGTCAAAACCAGGCCCGAGATTCGCCGTGGTCGCGGGTACCTTGACGAGAACGGAACGCCCGTCGAGTGTCATGCCTTGCTCAGCCCAAGCACCTCGGCGATGGCACCGGTGTCAACGGGAACGATCGTGGGCGCGACATCGGAGCCGTCAGCGGTGCGCAGTGCCCACTGCGGGTCCTTCAGACCGTGACCGGTGACGGTCAGCACAACAACGGAATCCTTGGGGATCTGGCCAGCCGCGTGACGCTCGAGCAGTCCGGCGACGCTGATGGCGGATGCCGGCTCAACGAAAATGCCCACTTCAGCAGAGAGAATGCGGTGCGCCGCGAGGATGTGCTCGTCGCTGATGGCACCGAAGTAGCCGTCGGTGGATTCGCGGGCAGCCAGTGCCAGCTCCCATGAGGCGGGGTTACCAATACGGATAGCGCTGGCAATCGTCTCAGGGTTTTTCACCACGTGCCCGAGCACAAGCGGAGCGCTACCAGCGGCCTGGAAGCCAAACATACGCGGCATCTTGGTGGTGGCGCCGCGGGCGAGGTCTTCGGCGTACCCGCGCGAGTATGCGGTGTAGTTGCCGGCGTTGCCCACGGGAACGATGTGAATGTCGGGAGCGTCGCCAAGAACTTCAACGACCTCGAACGCGGCCGTTTTCTGTCCCTCGATGCGGTCGGGGTTCACGGAGTTCACCAGATGAACCGGGTAGTTGTTTGCGAGATCACGGGCGATGTCGAGGCAGTCGTCAAAGTTGCCCTGAACCTGCAGCAGTTCTGCGTTGTGGGCGATCGCCTGGCTGAGCTTGCCCATGGCAATTTTGCCTTCCGGCACCAGTACTGCGGCGGTGATACCAGCGTGGGTGGCATAGGCAGCAGCGGAGGCGGAGGTATTGCCGGTGGAGGCGCAGATAACGGCTTTG
>DASYMY010000428.1:0-1865 GCA_036008825.1 Glaciihabitans sp. | reverse complement strand
CATCGTGCATCAGTGGGAAGTGGACATAATGCGCGCCCGTTGGGGTGTTGCAGAACGCGATAGTTTCGCGCACGAATAGTCCTGCTGAGACACTGTTTTGGCTCAAACGCTGGCCCCGACACGTCGGGGTCAGCGTTTCTTGTTGTTAAACAATTGTCTAAACGGCAGGTACCCTAAAACGAACGTGGCCGCCTTCGGGGGGATTATCTCGCTACTTTCGGTAGTCGAAGGCGCACGTTGGCGACGGTCGTCGCCTTGATTTTGGGGAGTACTTGTAATGCGTCGCAAGAGATTCAGTTGGGCGGCAATTGTCGCCATTGTGGCCATCGCCGGGAGTGTGTTGGTATCAACACCCAACCAGGCCGAAGCTGCGGTTGCTTCTAACTTTGACCCCGGCTACATCATTTCGGACGAGGTCTTTTTCAACGGCGGAGCGATGTCGCAGGGCGCCATCCAGTCGTTCTTCGAATCCAAAGTGCCCAACTGCGCTGCGGGCAGCCAAGCGCCGTGTCTGCGTGACTACTACCAGTCGACAACGACCATTGCTGCCTCCGCGAACTGCTCCACGTATAAGGGCGCTGCCAACGAGCGAGCCAGCACGATCATCTACAAGGTTGCCGTCGCCTGCGGTATCAACCCGCAGGTTCTGATTGTTCTCCTCCAGAAGGAGCAGGGCCTGGTTACCTCGACCACCGCCACCGACCTGCGCTACCGCAAAGCCATGGGCTACGGCTGCCCGGATACGGCCTCATGTGACGCCCAGTTCTACGGCTTCTTCAACCAAGTTTTCAAGTCGGCATGGCAGTTCAAGCAGTACACGAACAGCCCCAACCGCGCGTACAAGATCGGCAAAGTTGCCATCGCGTACCACCCGTACAACACCTCGTGTGGGGCCCCCGTTGTGAACATTCGCAACCAGGCAACCGCAAACCTCTACAACTACACGCCGTACCAGCCCAACAAAGCGGCCATGGCCAACCTCAATGGCCTGGGTGACTCCTGCTCCGCCTACGGCAACCGCAACTTCTGGGTGTACTTCAGCGACTGGTTCGGCTCGCCAACCGGCGGAATCAACCCCATTGGTGCCATCGACCGGACGACCGTCGGTGGAGACGCCGTCTGGGTAACCGGCTGGGCGCTCGACCCCAACACCAACAATTCCATTGCCGTGCACGCCTACCTCGACGGTAAGGGAGTAGCGGTCACCGCGAACGGCTCACGACCCGATGTTGCCGCCGCGTACGGCAAGGGGGCTGACCACGGATTCTCCGTGAAGCTGCCGCTCCGGTCGCGAAAATCTCAACAGCTGTGTATCTACGGAATCAATGAGGGTCCTGGGGCCAATAGCGCGATTCGGTGCTCGACGATCACCCCAAAAACCGGTTCTCCCACCGGTGTTCTTGACTCAGTGAAAACCGCCGTCAACGAGATCTCTGTATCCGGCTGGGCACTCGACCCCGACACCGGTGCATCGATCTCCACCCACGTATACGTCGACAGCGCCAGCGTCGCCGTTACGGCGAATAAAGCCCGACCTGATATCGCGGCGATCTACCCGGGGTACGGGGACAAAAAAGGCTTCAGTACCAAGATTTCGGCCACCCCCGGTCAGCACAATGTGTGTGCCTACGCCATCAACGTTGGTGCAGGCAGCAACAAGCTGATGAACTGTAAAACGGTTACGGTACCTGCAGCAATGGACCCCTCACCGATTGGTGTGCTTGATGGCGTCAGCGCCTCTGGTGGCACGGTCACCGCGCGCGGCTGGGCACTCGACCCCGACACCAACAACCCCATCTCGGTTCATCTGTATGTCGGTTCGGCCAGCACCGCTCACAAGGCAGGCGAATCACGCCCCGACATCG
>DASYMY010000427.1:0-2416 GCA_036008825.1 Glaciihabitans sp. | reverse complement strand
GACCGGCCCAGTGTGGGGGAGTACTACCTCGACGGCTCATCCACGGCGCTCCTCGACGAAAAAGCCCGTGCCGCCGTGCGCGGCACCACCATTGGCTTCGTTTTTCAGGCCTTTCACCTGCTGCCACACCGCACGGTTCTCGAAAATGTGATGCTTGCCACCCTGTATAGCGGGGTGCCGAGAGCGCAGCGCGAAGACAAAGCGCGGGCAGCGCTGGAGCGGGTGCACCTGGGGCACCGGGTGAACTTTCGCCCCGGTGTGCTCTCCGGTGGTGAGCGTCAACGTGTCGCTGTTGCCCGCGCGGTTGTTGCCTCACCGGAGCTTTTGCTGGCGGATGAACCAACGGGAAACCTCGATGCCACCACCTCAGGCGAAGTGATGGACCTCTTTGAAGAGCTCCACGCCGACGGGCTCACCCTGATCATCATCACCCACGATGGTGCGGTATCGCGGCGGGCTCAGCGCACCATTCGTATTGCCGACGGCCGCCTGAACGAGCTCACCAATGCGTAAGCCGCGAATCAAATGGCGCCCGGCGAAGAAGGCCTCACCCGAGGCTGACGGGGCGCAGACCATTCGCCGCAGCGACCGCTTCAGCTTCCAAGATCTGCTGGTTGAAGCCAGTTACGGCATCGGGGCGCGCCCCAGCCGCCTGGTGATGACCACCATGGGCACCGTTTTGGGTATCGCCTCGCTGGTGGTAACCATCGGGTTCGCTCAGACCGCCGCCGGACAAATCGCCAACCAGTTCGACGCCGTTGCCGCCACCCAGGTTGTTATTGAACCGGGGTCAAACCGCAACTCGATGGGGGAGCAGCAGGCCACCGGACGGTTGCCATGGGACAGCGACGAACGGGTTTCGCGTCTTGCCGGCGTCGAGCAGGCAGGCCTCATTACGGAGGTGCCACTGACCGATACCCGGGTCACCTCGGTACCGGTGAATGACCCGTCCGCTGCCGCCACCGCAGCGCCTCCCGTGTTGGCGACCTCCGCCGGTCTGCTCGAAGCCGTGCGTGGCGAGGTCGTGACCGGCCGCTACTTCGATGCGGGCCACAATGCCCGCGGCGATCGGGTCGCAGTGCTTGGCAGCCGTGCCGCCGAAGAGCTGAGTATCAACCGAGTGGAGCGTCAGCCGTCCATTTTTATTGGCGACACCTCATACACGGTGATTGGAATCATCGACGGGATGGAACGCCGCCCCGACCTGCTTGATGCGGTGGTGATTCCCCTCGGCACCGCCCGCGACGACTTTGGGCTTGTTGCCCCCGATGAACTACAAATTCAGATCAGTGTCGGAGCCGGTGAAGTGGTGTCCGCTCAGGCACCCATAGCGCTGAACCCCAACAACCCGGAAAACTTCACGGTGCGGGCGCCATCAAGCGGCTCAGCCCTGGAGGAGAGTGTGCAGGCCGACGTCAACGTGGTCTTCCTTATCCTCGGCGGAATCGCGCTGCTTGCTGGAGGACTCGGAATCGCCAACGTCACCCTGCTGTCGGTAATGGAACGGGTGGGGGAGATCGGTCTGCGTCGTGCCCTCGGCGCGACCCGACGCAATATTGCCCAACAATTTATGGTCGAATCCGTGGTCATCGGACTGCTCGGTGGCCTCATTGGCTCCGCACTGGGAGTCATCGCGGTGGTGGTGGTTTCGATCACCCAGGGTTGGACTCCCATCCTCGACCCGGTGGTGGCAACCGGTTCTGCGTTGCTCGGGGCCCTTGTTGGCCTGGCAGCGGGGGCGTACCCGGCGCTGCGGGCATCCGCCGTTGAACCGATTGCGGCACTCCGCGGGGGATCGTAAGCGTATCGGGGCGGCGGGTTGCTCAGAGATCCTCGACGGCCGGTTCGATCGAGTATTCGAGCTCAACAACACCCCCGGGAAACTCGGTGCAACGCACCAGGCTGAGATTGCGCTCGCCGCGGGGGAAAACGGATTGGCCGGCGCCAATGGCGATCGGCAGCACCACCAGCCGAATGCTGTCGACCATGCCCAGCTCAATGAGGGTGGCAACCAGACTGAGACTTCCCCACACAATAAGGTCGCCCTGGTGTTGCTTTTTGAGCCGCGTGACCGTGGCGGCGGTGTCGCCGGATTCCACTATGGCCGGGGCAAAATCACCCCACGCCGCCTCGGTGCGAGTGCGCGAGAATACGTGTTTGGGTAGCGCATTGATGGCCCCGGCCAGTAGTTCTTCGCTGGCGTCTGGGCTGGGCCAGTAGCGCACAAATTCTTCGTAGGTTTTGGCGCCGAGAAGGATGCCGCCGGCCGAGCTGATCCAGCTCAGGTTGCTGCGGTCAAAGAGTGACCAGTCGCTGACACTCGAGTACATATCGAACTCGTTGTTGTCGTTCGCCGCGAACCCGTCTGCGCTGACAAATTCTTGTACAACCAGATTTCCCACGCGTGACATCCTTT
>DASYMY010000426.1:0-3388 GCA_036008825.1 Glaciihabitans sp. | reverse complement strand
CGGAAAACGTTCGATGCTGGCTGCTGGCCATAGCAAATGCGCCGATCAGCTCACCGCCGGGGGCGCGCAGAGGTTGCCCAACGAATAGGCGCACATATGGCGCACCAGTCACCACCGGGCTCTGAGCGAACCGAGGGTCGTTTGCGGCATCTTCCACCACCAGCAGCGGGTACGAGCTCATCACGGCCTCGGTAAAACTGCCAGACAAGAGGGTGTCGCCAGCCGTAAATCCGTAACGCGATTTGAACACAAGCTCTCGCCGACCAGCGAGTACCACGGCCCCAGCCTGCATTGCGAAGAACTCCGCAGCCATCTGCAGCACCCGGTCGAGCCGGTGCTCGTTGTCTTTGGCCGTCAGCAGGTCCAAGCTGGTGAGCGCCGCAATGCGGCGGTCTTCGGCGGTGATAGGAGTCATAGCGGGGTCACCTCGGAACAATCGAGAACAGGAATTTCGTCTTCACCATGACCCACAGCAGGGCCAGAGCTACGAGATACCCAGCGGTGTTAATCCACACCGATCCGGTCTGCAGGAGGGGGATGTTCGCGGCGGCTAGTGCGAAGAAGACATGCATGATGAACACGTACAAAGTGGATTGCCCGAGCGGGATAAAAAACCAACCGACAGCTTTGTTAATGGGACGCCAGTATGCGTTCAGCAAGGCATAGCCGACAATAACGACCAGGATCACATTGAGCAGGCGGCCAGGCTCAAGGTAGGTACGTTGGAATGCAGCTTCGTACACCTGCCGATACAGGTTGTCGTCAAAGATGCCCAGTCGCACGTCGTAGGGGCTAGAAAGGTACGGGTTGCTCCAGGAGAAGACCATAAGAGCGACCGCGAAGACAGCGGCCACGCCAAGGGTCACAACACCCGCGCGGGTATGGAACCAGGCCACAAGTTCTCTCCGGTAGAACCCGGCAATCATCCCCAGCACAAAGAGAAGCTGCCAGGTAAGCAAGGGGAACGAGTCCTCAAACTGGGACGGCATAATACGGAATCGACCAACCGCGTCGAGCACATACAAGCCCACGCTGACGGCGAGTACCGCAAGCCACCAGCGTCGAGACAGCGCCCAGAGGATCAGCGGTGACACGGCCAGCAACACCACGTACAGGCCCATCACGTTGAACTGCCATGGTCCGAGGCGCAATAGCGCGAGGTCAACAACGATTTGCGGATTGACGGGGTACCCGAGAAGTTGGTCTGCATTGGTGTACAGGTTGTACACGCGCCCAGTGGAGCCGGCTCCACCACCACCCGTCCCTTCGTCGGTGTAGGTGGTCACTGTTTCGCCGGTGATAAAGGGGACGAGGCTGAGGAAAAAGATCACCAGGATCACAGCGAGCGCCGTGTAGTACAACTTCCATGCTCGTCGACCGGTGCGGATGACGACCTCACCGATACCACCGGAAATCAGCTTGGGCCGATAAACCATTCCCAACACCAGGCCGGAGAGCAGAACAAAAAGTTCTGCTCCCGACACCACACCAATAGCTTCCTGGGTACCGTTCTGCAAAAGCGACATAAGCGAAATGTGATTGACCACTACAAACACAATGGCAATTCCGCGAAGCATGTCGATGCGGAGATCGCGGCTGCCCGGACCCGAGTACACCCGGTGGATGCGGTTGCGGGAAACGGCAGCGCGCCAAAAAAGGACGGCGGCTCCGAGCGCGATCGCGGCTACAACCAACCACCCCCAGAGCCCAGACAGGGTGATGCCCGATGCAGAACTGTCCACGCTGCCCGTCGGGTCAGTGACCGGGCCGAGGACAATGTCGCTGGAGGCCAAATCGGCGCGAAAGGCGTCACGCACGGGCGCGCTGAGGGTGACACTCCAGTCAATGACGTACTCGCCAACAACAGCACGGGTGGCGGTGGTGTCGCGCCATAACACCACGTCCACGCGGTTATAGGCGTCATCGGAAATGGCGTCAAACACCTGCAACCACCATTGCCGTTTGACGTCTAGTTCCTCAGCACCACCCGCGGATGGACTGTAAAGCGCTGCAGTGTCAAGCAAGAGCGGTTTACCCGCTGCCTGCGCGAAGCGGGCGTAAAAGTCGTCGTTGGCGGTGTCACCCGTCGAATTTATTGGGCCAAGGCGGTCGGTGAGTTCGTTGGCACGAGGCAGTGTATTTACGGCCGGACCACCAGCACTGTCGTCGTGGTACAGCGACAAACCGACCCAGTCCACTGCATCGTCGCCCGGGTAATACGGACCGTATGGGTCATCCGCTTCGTTCACAATTCCGTCACCGGAGGTGTCAAGGTCCCGGAGGACGTCGGTGTTGGCATCGCGAGCGCCGGTGAACGGGTATGACCCACCCCAGGTGGGGGTCCAGACCATCGCTGCACTCGGCAATGCGTCGTGTACGGCACTAGCGACCGCGCGGTAGGCCGTCACGTAGTCGTCGCTTTGCTGTCCCCAATCACGCCAAGTGCTGTTCATATCGGGGGCGAACGAAATGTAAGCGGGCGCGTCAGCGGATCCCAGACTCGTCAGCAGGTCGGCAGCGAGCTGCACACCGAAGTCGCTGTCGATACTGGACAACGGCACTGTGGGCGACAGCGTAATAACGGGCAGCGCACCCTGCGCTTGAACTTGGTCCACAAATTGAGTGATGTACGCCTGCTCGCGCGCGGTCATTGGAGCAGACGCGCTGTGTGCGTAAACGGCGCTCGGCGCCCCCAGTCGGGAGGACTGATCCGCGGCGCTATCTCCACTCCAATCCAATGTGGATCCGAAGTAGGCGCCGGTCTCGGGAGTGAGAACCGTTTGGTCGGGGGTGGTGCTATCGGGCGTTTGAGCGGCAGCGTTCGGTGCCCCCGCAATACCCGTGATCAGAGCCGTCAGAGCGACAGCAGCACCAATGCCCGCCAGCCCCCGGCGCGAGCGGCGCTTGCCAAATTTTGTTTCCACTTGTTCCCCCGAATTGCACCAGCGCCTGCCCCCGCAGAAAAGCACACCGTGTATTCATCGATGCTACCCGTTTCGCTGGCCACAACCGTTCGGATGCGCCCAGCAGCAACGTTAGGGTTTTAGTCATGTCCACCGCCGGGTCAGTGCCCACTCCAACGCCGCCGTCGAGCGCACTTCGCCGCGCTCGCATCGCCGTTGCCATCCTGTTTTTCACCAACGGTGCGATTTTCGCGAACCTGCTGCCGCGGTATCCCGAGCTCAAAGCTGACCTCGAACTGAGCAACACCGCATTTGGGTTCGCGGTCGCCGCGTTCCCCCTTGGTGCACTTATTGCGGGGTTAACCGCAGGAATGCTCGTGCGTCGGTTCCGCTCTTCGCGGGTCGCGGTGGCGGCAACCCTGCTCACGGCCGTTGGTATGGTCCTCGCCGCCTTCGCGCCAGCATGGATTGTTCTCGCAGGAGCG
>DASYMY010000425.1:0-3158 GCA_036008825.1 Glaciihabitans sp. | reverse complement strand
GCCAACCGTTCCCGCACGATCACGGGGTCACAAGGATCAATGGGTAACGGTGGCTAGGTGAGGATGATAATCAGTGGGTTCCGGGTTCAAGTCCCGGGGGGTGCACCAATCAAACACTGGGATGCAAGCCTGATGCGGCACTACTCAGAATCGGCGCTATAGCAACCGTCACAGCAACAGACACTTTTTCGGTGTCGCTAGAGTGTCTGCATGGATGCCTCCGAACCGCATAGCAACGCAATCGCCGCGATCTTCAAGGCGAGGCGTTACGCACTCGGCATTAGCTACTCCGAGCTATCCACAAACACAGGGATTAGTGAGCGGTCCCTACTCCGGTACCTGATGGCTCAGCGTGAAATGCAGGTGGGACACTTCATGATCATAGCCCGCGCCCTGGGTCTCGAGCCGGCAAGCGTGCTGCGGGAGATTACTCCGGCGTAGCCTCCCGCTCATGCCCGACGACCTTGACACCATCGATGCCCCGCAATGCCCGAGTTGCGGCGTGAGGTGCAGGGCGTCGGGTGCTCCTGAGCATCCGTTCTGGGTGTGCCCGTCGTGTCGGACGGCGGTGTTGGCCCGACAACGCAGAAGAGAGCCCCGCCCGAATCCGAAGACTCGAGCGGGGCTCTGTTGTTGCGTTGCTGTGCGGGTCAGGTTCCGGGGCGACTACGGAGTTGCGTAGAACGCCTTCTGGTTAGCCGCGCCATTGTCTCGCGCGGTATTCGCGAGCGCTGAACTCCACACCGCGATCTCGGTGATGTAGCCGACGTGCGCGAACGTGGGGTCAGTGAGCCATGCACCCATATTGACCTTCGTCGGCGTGTACGTCCCTGTCCGTGCGATTGCGCCCGTGCCGGATATGGCACCGTTCGTGCGCATCGTTGCCAGAGTGCCTGTGTCCACAGTGTCACCCTGGTGGAGAGATCCATCGTTAGCCACAACGACCGAACCGGCTACAGCGGACGAGCCGTTCGCCTCATTACCCAAGACAAACGTCTTAGTCAGTGACGAGGTGGAGAACTCCGGTACCCAGCGTGAAGTGAGCTGGCTACCTGTGCCTTCAGCGAAGATCATCGTGTTGGCCTGCCGCGTCGAGGCGACGTGGAGGATCGAGCCAACACCGGCAGCGAGGATCGCCGGGGTGCTATGGCTCAGCACCCGGGTGCCGTCGAAGTAGACGGACGGTTTGCCGTTCTTTACATCCACCGTTCCGGCGTTGACGATGCGCGGCAGCTTGGTCGTCGTGGCTTGCACCATGTCTGCCGCAACGCCCGCCGTGCCCTGGTTGTAGAGGTTGGAGATGTATCCGCTGTTAGCCCCCACAAAGGTCGTGAGCGCTGCGACGTCAAGGTCGCCGCCTGCGGTTTGCCCGATGTCCTGCTCGACCCCGTCACTGGACCTGCGCACGCGCACCAACGGCCCGGCGTATCCGGTGACCATCTTCCGCGTGCCCCACGCCCAAAGGGGTGCGGCACCAACGTCGGCAGAGAGAAACGTGGGCACTGGTGTGGAGTTGGTGACCGTTGCGGACGCTGCGCCCGTCCCTGCCGCGTTGACGGCCGAAACCCTGAAGTTGTAGGACGTGGCTGAGGTCAGCCCGGTTACCGTTGCCGAGGTGCCCGCCGCAACTGGACCTGCAAGCCAGACGGTATCGGTCGCAACCTTGTATTCGACTTGATATGAGGTTGCCCCGGTTGCTGCGGTCCACGTCAGCGGCTGCGTGCTCACCGTTGAAGTGCCCGCCGTGAGGCCTGTCGGGGCGGCCGGTATCGTCGCCAGTGCGAGCGATGCCACACTTGACGGGGCACTGGTCCCCTGGGCATTGATGGCAGAAGCCCGCACGTCAATGGTGTCACCGAGTGTGAACGTCGTGCCAAGTACGATTTTCCGGAACCCGACCTGCGTGCTAACCCCGGCTACGGACTGCCATGCCCCGCCGTTGGCGCGGTATTCCAGCAGCGTCCCCGTCACCCGCCCCGGCTGCCAAGTCCAGGACGCTGTGATGGTCTGCCCCCACTGCACCAAGGCGAGGCCCGTAGGTGCTACCGGAGCGGTCCCGACCACGTTGGCTGGGGCGTACCGGAGCAACTGCTCCGCCAACTTGTCACCGATGATGCGCTGTTCCGCTGCGGTGTAGTGGATCCCGCCGTCCTGAGTGTTACCTGACGGACCATAGACGAAGCAGGTTCGCTCCCATCGGCGGATCGTGTCCACGTGCGCGGCGTCAATCGGGCCGTAGGTGGAGGGCAGGGTGTCGAGCTTCAGCGGCGTCATTGACACGATGGCGAAGATCAGATCGTTGCCGTACCGTGTGCAGAGCTTCTGAATTAGCTGGTCAAGGTATGCCGCGTAGGTGGCTTGGGACATTGACGCCACGGCGTCGGTTTCTCCCTGCTGCCAGATGACCCACGGCAGCTTGTTCTTGGGGTTCAGCGCAAGGAACCGGTCGATCTGCGCGACTGCCCGGTTGTACAGATTTGTCCCGGCTGTGGTGTTGTTCGGGTCCCAGGTTCGGTCGTTGGTGACGGTGAATCCGGTGGAGCCATGGCCGAGGCCTAGGATGCACACGTCACGGTTTCCCGCCAGGGATTTGACGAGGGTGGATGCTGCCCGGAGGTTCGGGCCGAGACCGATTGCGCCGTCCTGGTGGATCATCGGCTCGACGGCGGTAACGAGTTGGTTCGCGTAGCTGCCGCTGATCGGGAATTCTTTGATACGGTCCTGCGGTCGGTCGAGCCTTCCCGTGTCCACGCCGTTGCCGTAGTGGGTGTTCGACTGGCCCAGCGAAGCCAGCCCATCTGTTCCGATGTTGTCCTTGTCGAAGTGGATGGTGGCTGCTGCTGCGGCGGTCTGTGATGCGGCGGTCGCGGCTGTCTGAGCTGCGGTGACCGCTGTGTTCACTGTTTCGATACCGTCGATGAGTTGCTGCACGAACGGCGGTACAACCCATGTGCCCGACGGTGGGGTCGCTTCAACGTCGACTAGGTCCGTGTACGCCACCGAGGCAACGTTGGGGATGGTCACGAGGCGGGTGGTGACGTGCTCCCGGGGTCGTCCGTTCAGGTCCGACTCGATCAGGATCTCCCATAGCTGCACGGCTTGCCCGGCTGGTGTCGGGGGAAGGTTCAGCGGGTTCACACCATCGGGACCGAAAATCT
>DASYMY010000424.1:0-3947 GCA_036008825.1 Glaciihabitans sp. | reverse complement strand
AAAGAGTGCTCGTGGTCGCTATGACCCGCTGTCTCCAATTGGAATGTCGAATGATCGATAGCTATATCAAAGTGATCGGCAACACAATCCTGAAGCTCATCAAGAATTTGTGGCGCGTGACCGTCGAGAAAACAGCTGTCGTCGAGGACGATATGGGCGGTCAACACGGGCAATCCGGTGGCCACCTGGGTGGCGTGGAGGTCGTGCACACCAATGACGTGATCTTGAGCCAGGAGGTGGGTACGAACAGCGTCTACGTCTAAACCAACGGGGGCACCCTCGAGAAGCACCTGCACGGTTTCCATCAACAATTTGATAGTGCGCGGCACGATCAGCAGGCCGATGAGCATGGCCGCGATCGAGTCGGCGGCGGTGAACCCGGTGATGGCGATCACAATGGCCGCAGCGATAACGGCGACGGAGCCAAGCGCGTCATTGAGCACTTCGAGGAACGCGGCCCGCATGTTGAAGTTCGCCGCGCGACCGCGCAGCAGTGCGGTCAGGGCGACCAGGTTTCCTACCAACCCAATAACACCAAAAATGATCATCTCGGTGGATTGGATGTCCGCGGGCTGGAACAGACGCTGCGCGCCCTCGATGAAGACGTAGAGTCCGACGCCCAACAGGACAACGGCCTGGGCGGTTGCAGCGAGAACCTCTGCGCGCGCGAAACCCCAGGTGCGTTTGGAGGTTGTGGGTTTCTGGCTGAGGTGGGCGGCTACCAGGGCCATTGCCAGTCCGCCGGCTTCTGTCAGCATATGGGCGGCGTCAATAAGTAGCGCCAGCGATCCGGTAATGATGGATCCGACAATTTCGGCAATCAGGATCACGCTGGTAACAACAAGCGCGAACAACAGCGGACCACGATGGCTCACCGAAGGTGCATGCGAGTGGTCGTGGCCCATAGTCGAATAGTACTTTGCTCACCCAGCGGGCGGAGGAATTACTGTTCCGTGGCCTGCTGCCGCATAAAGGCGGTGAGAAAGCCGTCGGGCAGGGGCATCCGCCGGTCAATGGTGACGTCGCTGGCGTCTGTGGTCTGGGAGCGGCTTTCGCTGAGTTTGGCGACTTCGCCGTAGAGGCGTTCCATCTTTTTGTCGAGGCTGGTGACCGCATCGGCGGCATCTTTGAGCTCGTCGAGCAGTGCAACAGGAACTTCGCCGTCGTACTTGTAGTAAATCTTGTGTTCAACGCTGGCCCAGAAGTCCATTGCCACGGTGCGGATCTGAATCTCTACCCGCACGGATTCCACCCGGTCCGACATAAACACGGGCACTTCAACAATCAGGTGCAGGCTCTGGTAGCCGTTGTCTTTGGGATTGGCGATGTAATCCTTGACAGCCACAACGCTGACGTCGTCTTGACCCACCAACATGTCGCGAATCACGTACGTGTCAGCAACAAAACTGCAAGTAATGCGGATGCCCGCAATATCGGAGATCTCGTCCCGAATCCGTTCGACCGTCAGCGGGCAATTCTTGCGGAGGGCTTTTTTGAGGATACTTTCCGGGGATTTCAGCCGCGAGCGGACGTGCTCGATCGGGCTGTAATCGTGGATGTAGGTGAACTCCTCTTTGAGAATGTTGACCTTCGTCATCACCTCATCGAGACCGAACTTGTACGACATCAGCAGGCGGGCGAAGTCTTCTCGGGTATCCACGAGATCCCGCGAAACGTACTTTTCTGGCAAAGAAAGAGGGATATCTGCGCTCATTGGTGCAGGTTCCTCGCTAACTCGTTCTCGTCAATCACAACACCACTGACGATAGTGAACATTTGTTGTGAATTGGCAGGAAGGCTTCGCCTGACGGGCATAACCCGTGGCGACACTAAACGGAGGGGATGACCAGGATCGAACTGGCGTCATCAGTTTGGAAGACTGAGGCTCTACCATTGAGCTACATCCCCGTTGCACCAGGTGTTGATCACTTGGTGCGATGTAAGCCTAGCTCATTCTGAGAGGGTGCAGCGACGCACCCCTCGAACTCAGCTAGACTTGCCGAGGTCAATTTTTTGCGGGAGCGTGTGTAGCTCGTTTGCTTGACCAGATCACGGCACTTTCGGGGCGTAGCTCAGCTTGGTAGAGCGCTCGGTTTGGGACCGAGAGGTCGCAGGTTCGAATCCTGTCGCCCCGACAAAACCCAGGTCCATAAGTACCCAGTACGACGAACATCAGGAGAACACCAACGT
This sequence comes from Glaciihabitans sp., assembly GCA_036008825.1. Classification (GTDB taxonomy): domain Bacteria; phylum Actinomycetota; class Actinomycetes; order Actinomycetales; family Microbacteriaceae; genus Glaciihabitans. The sequence continues at coordinate 1,757 of DASYMY010000424.1, read as the reverse complement.
GAAGACCACGGTCGAGAAGCTGAGCCCCACCCGCGTGAAGCTGACCATCGCTGTGACGCCCGACGAGCTTCGCCCAAGCATCGATCACGCGTACAGCCACATTGCCGAGTCGGTCAACATTCCCGGCTTCCGCAAGGGCAAGGTTCCGCCGCAGCTGCTGGACCAGCGTGTTGGACGCGAAGAGATCCTGAACCACGCGGTCAACGACGGCCTGGACAAGTTCTACCGCCAGGCCGTGTCAGAAGAGAAGATCCGCGTTCTCGGACGCCCCGAAGCTGACATCACCGAGTGGCCCAGCGCCAAAGACTTCAGCGGTGACCTGCTGCTGTCCATCGAGGTTGACGTTCGCCCCGACTTCGAACTTCCCGCATACGAGGGCCTTGAGCTCGAAGTTGAGGCAGTGACGGTTTCGGCCGCCGACGTCAACACCGAACTCGACAACTTGCGGAGCCGTTTCGGAACGCTTATTACGGTTGACCGCCCCGCCAAGACGGGCGACTTCGCACAGCTTGACCTCGTCGCCACCATTGGTGACGAAGAAGTCGACACTGCGAACAACATCAGCTACGAGATTGGCTCCGGCGAGCTCATCGAAGGAATCGACGAAGCCCTCGACTCTCTCACCGCCGGCGAGACCACCACGTTCGAATCCAAGCTGCTCGGCGGAGACAAGGAAGGCCAGACGGCCCTCATCTCGGTCAACCTGCTGGCCGTCAAGGAACGCGAACTTCCTGAAGCTGACGACGACTTCGCCCAGATCTCCAGCCCGTTCGACACCATCAAGGAACTGAAGGCTGACCTCAAGAAGCAGGCCCTCAAGTCGAAGGTATTCGGCCAGGGTGTCGAAGCTCGCGACCAGATCGTCGACAAGCTCGTCGAGCTTGTTGAGATCCCCGTCCCCGCCAGCCTCATCGAGGCCGAAGTTGTGCGTCACCTCGAGAACGAGAACCGTCTCGAAGACGACGAGCACCGTGCCGAGGTTGCTGAGTCCAGCGAAAAAACTTTCCGCAGCCAAATCCTTCTCGACGCTATCGCCGAGAAGGAAGAGGTCAAGGTCAGCCAGGACGAGCTCACCCAGTACCTGATTCAGGGTGCTGCTCAGTACGGCATGGAGCCGGGCGAATTCATCCAGGTCCTCGACAAGAACGGCCAGATCCCCGCCATGATCGGCGAGGTCGCCCGTGCCAAGGCGCTGGCCATCGTCCTGGACAAGGCCAACGTTGTTGACACCAAGGGCAAGAAGGTCGACGTTTCCGAGTTCACCGCGTCGATGAAGAACGACGACGACACCTCTCCCGACACCGCCGACATGCTTGAAGGCGACGTCGAGGACGAGCACGCCGGTCACAACCACTAAGTTCAGCCTCTCTCCCATACCGCTCTGCGAGCGGATGGGAACAGAACCCTGCACCGAGCCGGGCACAGATCAACCTCTGTGCCCGGCTCGTTGCCGTTAAAGCGTCACGGGTGCCGACCGCTCCCACCATTCGGGAATGCCCAGCAAAATCGACTGCACCACCCACTCCTGATCGAGCGGATCGGGCCCCCGCAACCAAGATTCCAATGCGGCAACCGTTGCGGAGGCCGCCATTGCCGCGTAGAGGGCGCATTGCAAATACCGTGCGTCGGCGTCGTGCTGATCGCCTATGGGGTTGTATGGCGCCGAGGCGGGATCGCGCAGCAGATGATCCAGCAGGCTCCTCTCGACATGGTCGATCAGGATGTCGCGCACTTGGGCCGGCAGTCGGTGTCGCAGA
>DASYMY010000423.1:0-3977 GCA_036008825.1 Glaciihabitans sp. | reverse complement strand
GGTGGCTAGAATTCCCCGCGACATGGGAACAAGCATGGGGGTGAACGAGACGGTCACCCCAACACCACCAGCAGCCTGAAGGTTCTGGCGAATTTCGGGGGTGTGCCGGTGAGTGCCGCCGACCGCGTACGCCGAGGCTGAGCCAAGCATTTCGCTCGCGAGCAGGTCGGTGCGCAGAGACTTACCGGCGCCGGAGGGACCAACGGCGAGCACAGCAACAATGTCGCCTGGTTCAATTACTTCAGCGCGGATGCCGGGGGCAAGGCCCAACGAGATTGCCGTGACGTTGCAGCCGGGAACAGCTATCCGACGCGCACCCACGAGGGCGTCGCGTTGGCGTCCTCCACCGGCGAGCACCAGTTCGGGTAGTCCGTACGGCCAGGCGCCGTAGTAGTCGCCGCCATAGAAGGCATCCCACTCGGCTGCGTCGGTGAGACGGTGGTCGGCACCACAATCCACAACGAGGGTGTCCTCCCCCAGCTGTGCGGTGATCTCCCCCGATTTGCCGTGCGGCAGCGCAAGGAACACCACATCATGGCCGGCCAGGTTTTCTGGTGTGGTGTCAACGAGGGTCAGATTGGACAACGACCTCAGGTGTGGTTGAACCGACACCAGCGGTTGTCCCGCGTTGGAGTGTGCGGTGACGGTTGTGACAGTGAATTCGGGATGACCGGCAAGCAAGCGCAGAAGCTCGCCTCCGGCATATCCGCTTGCGCCTGCGACGGCGACGTTGAGAGACATGGCTCTACCTTATTGATCGTATCGACGGGGATCCTAGGCGGCGGCGTCGCGCTGTGCTGATTGGCAGAAAGCTGCACTCAGCGGCGGGGCGTCGCCTAAAATCGGCGCGCGCGGATAACGGGGCGGCGAAGGCGGCCCGTTGCGATTCCGCGGATGTGCATAAAGTGAGCCTATCGCATTCTGTGCACCGGCTGGGTGCGGCTGGGGATACGGTGCTGTGCGGCCCCGTATCCCCCAGCGTCTACTCGCGGAGGACCGCGTCGAACCTGGTTGCTGCGAGAGCCACGGCCGCGGTTTTAGCAGCGGTAGCTTCCGCTGCGGTGAGCGTGCGGTCGGGTGCTCGAAAACGCAGAGCAAACGTCAGCGATTTGAAGCCTGGCTCGATACCCGTACCACGGTAGTCGTCAACCAGCCGTGCGTCTTCGAGCAGGCTGCCGCCACCTTCCTCGACCGTGGCAAGCAGCTCGCCGGCGGGCACCGAGACCGGCACAACCAGTGACAGGTCTTGGGTCGCTGCCGGCATGCTCGCAATGGCAACGGGAACAATCTCCCCCGCCGATAGTGCGATGATCGCATCCAGGTCGACTTCAACAACGCCAACAATTCGTGGCAGGTGCATCTCGTCGGCGAGGGCGGGCAGCAGTTCGCCCGCGAAACCTACACTCTGCTCACCAACAAACAATTCGGCGGTGCGTCCCGGGTGCAGCGACTGGTGCGATCCCTGAACGATTCGGATCTGAACTCCCACAGCGGATGCCACCTGCGCGACGACATCCAGCGCGTCTGCAATGCCGGCAGGCACTGCCGCTCGAGACGGCTGTTTACTGAGCGAGTCCCCGGTGAATAGTGCGGCCACATGATGCGGCTGCGGCGGGATACCGGCGGACAGGGTGGCGATCTCCTCGGGCGAGGGGCGCTGCGCTCCGGCCGGTAGGGTCTCGACACCGTAAACGACACCCTCCTGCGGCAAGAACACCACACCGGTTTCAAAGAGGGCCAGATCGGTGAGCCCACGCGACAGATTGCGTCGCGCAATATCCAGTAGTCCGGGAATGAGCGAGGTACGCATCAACGGCGCTTCAGCATCAAGCGGGTTGGCAAGACGGATGGCGGGTGTGGATGCAGCGGTGGCAGATCCAAACCGGTCGTTGGCTTTCTGCGATAGGAACGGGTAGGCCAGCACCTCGGTGGCGCCAGCACCGGCCAGCACCGCGGACACGGTACGGCGCAGGCGCTGCGGCCGGGTCAGCCCGCGTCCGGGTGGCGCGATCGGCAAGACGGCCGGGATCCGGTCGTAGCCAACAATGCGCGCGACTTCCTCGGCAAGGGTGGCCTTGTCGGTGAGGTCACTGCGCCAGCTGGGTGGGCTCACCACAAGCGCGTTCGGGATCGCCTCAATCTTGCATCCGATCTGCGACAGTGAAGTGAAGATCTCACCTTCGGCATAGTCGACTCCGATCAAGGAGGAGACGTATCCGGCGGGCAGGGTGATGCTCTCAAGCGCAGCGGCTTCGTCGAACGTCGAACCCAGGGTGTCTGTGGTTCCCCCGGCGAGTTCCACCAGCAGCTCGACAACACGCTGAGCGGCGGCAGCGGCAACCTTCGGGTCAACACCGCGCTCGAACCGTTTAGACGCTTCGCTCGGAAGCTTGTGACGTCGAGCGGTACGCGCCACGGACACCGGATCGAAGTTCGCGGCCTCGATCAGCACGGAAGTTGTCGAGTCACCAATCTCGGTGGCTGCACCACCCATCACACCGGCAAGACCAATGGGTCCAGACTCGTCGGCGATCACCAGGTCTTGTACGTTCAGCGTGCGGGTTGTTCCGTCGAGTGTTTCGAGCTTCTCCCCCGCGACTGCCCTGCGTACGGTGATTCCGCCGGTCAGCGTGTCGAGGTCGTACCCGTGGATGGGCTGGCCCAACTCCCACATCACGTAGTTCGTGATGTCAACAACAAGCGAAATGGAGCGGATGCCAGCCAGCGAAAGCCGCGAAATCATCCACGGTGGTGTTGGACGGCTCGCGTCCACCTCACGAACGACTCGGGTGATGAACACCGAGGTGCCGTTGTTCCTGCGGATCGGGGCGTCGTCGCTGATAGTGACGGGGAAAATCTGGGTGGGCTCCATCGACGACGCGGTAGCCAGAGCTAAGGCCGGGTCGGTGAAGGCGGCGCCGGTGGAGTGGGAGTACTCCCGAGCAACTCCACGCATCGAAAACGCGTACCCGCGGTCGGGCGTGACGTTGATCTCTACGGCGAAATCGTCGAGTCCTAGCAGCGCGATAGCGTCGGTTCCCGGCTCCGGGTCAAGGCCCAGACTCGCCAGGCGCAAAATTCCATCGTGCTCTTCGCCAAGGCCCAGTTCCCGGGCAGAGGCGATCATGCCGTCCGAGACGTGCCCGTAGGTTTTGCGGGCGGAGATGGGGAACGGACCCGGCAGCATTGCCCCAGGAAGTGACACCACAACCTTGTCGCCGGCCACGAAGTTGTGCGCACCGCAGACAATGCCGCGCGGCTCAGCCTCGCCCACATCGACCTGGCACCAGTTGATGGTTTTGCCATTGCTCTGCGGTTCGGGCGTGAACTCGAGAACGGTTCCGACAACGACGGGGCCAGAGACCCCGAACGTGTGAATGTCTTCTTCCTCAAAGCCAACCTTGACCAGATCCGCGAGGATATCCTCAGCGGTCGCATCCTCGGGCACAGCGACATAGTCGCGGAGCCACTTCACGGGTACGCGCATTAGATTCCCATCCCGAACTGCTGGCTGAAGCGAATGTCGCCCTCAACCATGTCTCTCATGTCGTTCATTTCATTGCGGAACTGCAGCGTTCGCTCAATTCCCATCCCGAAGGCAAAGCCCTGGTACTCCTCGGGGTCGATGCCAGCGGCACGCAGCACGTTGGCGTTGACCATTCCGCAGCCACCCCACTCAACCCACCTCGCGCCGCCCTTCGCGTTCGGCTGCCAGACGTCCATCTCGGCGCTCGGCTCGGTGAACGGGAAGTAGTTGGGACGCAGACGGATCTGGGCGCCCTCGCCGAACAGGCTGCGGGCCATGTGCTCGAGCGTTCCGCGCAGGTGCGCCATGGTCAGGCCCTTGTCGATCGCGATGCCCTCGATCTGGTGGAACACCGGCGTATGGGTGGCGTCGAGCTCGTCGGTGCGGAACACTCGGCCTGGCGCGACCACGTAGACGGGCAGCGGTCGCTCCAGCAGCGATCGGATCTGCA
>DASYMY010000422.1:0-3236 GCA_036008825.1 Glaciihabitans sp. | reverse complement strand
CAGTGGCGGCAGACAAACCCTTGTTCACCACCATTGCGCAGCTGGCGGCTGCTGTGGCCTCTATCGAGGCCACAGCCACCGGCTTCACCGTGCGCAGCCTGCAGGACTACGCCCTCGACCGTGCGGCGCAGCGATGACGGCAGCGCCCACGGGCACTGCCGGACCCAGCTTCGGTGAACGTCTCAGTGAGACGTTCACCGAAGCAGGGCACCTGTGTGTAGGGATCGACCCTCACCCCTATTTGCTGGCTAAATGGGGACTTAGCGATGACGCAGCGGGAGTCCGCGAATTCGGCTTACGTGTCGTCGAAGCGACCGCAGGACGGGCGGGAATTGTCAAGCCCCAGGTCGCTTTCTTCGAGCGCCACGGATCTGCGGGATTTGCGGCTTTGGAAGAAATCCTCGCCGCGGGCCGCCAAGCGGGACTAATTGTTATCGCGGACGCCAAGCGCGGTGACCTCGGAACCAGCGTCGAAGCCTATGCACAGGCATGGCTGACGCCCGGTTCCCCGTTGGAAGCAGACGCCATGACTATTAGCGCCTTCCAGGGTGTTGGCTCCATTGCGGCGCCCGTGGAGTTGGCCCTTGACCACGGCAAAGGCCTGTTCGTGTTAACCGCAACATCTAACCCCGAGTCATTTTCGCTGCAGACCGCCGTAATTGAGCGGGGTGAACAGACCGGTCGCACAGTATCCGCGAGTATCGTGGCAGAGGTGAACAGTTGGAACCGTGAAGCCCTTGGTTCCGTCGGCGTTGTTATTGGCGCGACGGTGCAACTGGACGATTACGGCATCTCGGCCGATGAGCTTGTCTCGACTCCTATTTTGGCTCCAGGATTTGGCCATCAGGGGATCGGTTTTGACCAAGCGAATGAGGTTTACGGAGTAGCAGCGCGCAACGTTGTTGTTAGTTCGTCGCGAGCCATTCTCGACGCGGGAGCCAACGGTATCGCAGCCGAAATCCATTCTCAATCTCGCATTTTGCGTGAGGTGTATGCCGTATGAATCCCCGACCAACTCCTCCCGAGGTAGACCGCGTTGCCGCGTCGCGCGCGGCGATTGCCGCCCGACGGGCCCGCGCCGCTGTAAAGAACTCGGTGGCTTCCCGAGAGCGATCGGCCGTCGATGTTGTTGACACCGCCTGGAAGACGGAGAACTCTCCCGAAGCGAGCCTGCGTGTTCGCGAACTTTTGATGAGCGTCCCCACGTTGGGACCCACCCGCGCCGCCCGCGTGATGACCCAGCTCGGCATCGCAGAAACGAAACGAGTTGGCGGCCTCGGCATCCGCCAACGTGTCAAACTGCGTAGCTATCTGCTCCGACGCGAAGGGGGCGTGGAGCCCCATCGCCTCGTTGTGCTTGCCGGCCCCACCGCCGTTGGTAAGGGAACCGTCTCCGCGTACATTCGGGAGCACTACCCCGACATCCTGCTGAGCGTGTCTGCCACAACCCGCCCACCGCGGCCGGGCGAAATTGACGGTGTGCATTACTACTTCGTCAGCGACGCTGAGTTCGACCGAAAGATCGAAGAAAACGAACTTCTCGAGTGGGCCGTTGTGCACAACTCCTACCGTTACGGCACCCCACGCCCACCCATCGATGCTGCCCTAGCCGAAGGCAAACGTGTACTGCTGGAGATCGACCTGCAGGGTGCGCGCCTGGTCCGTGAAGCGATGCCCGAAGCCATCCTCGTCTTTTTGCTTCCACCGAGCTGGGACGAACTGGTGCGCCGACTTATTGGCAGGGGAACCGAAACTGCGGCCGACCAGACGCAACGTTTGGAGACCGCGAAGGTCGAATTGGCTGCCCAAGACGAGTTCGATTACAAAGTCATTAACCGAGATGTCGGCCAAGCGGCCCAAGAAGTCGTAGAATTGACGTTGGTGCCTGCAGCTCGACGCTAGATCGGCGCCCGTTTTCTTTCTCGTTTCACCATTCGCACGCTATAAAAGGAGTTCCCGTGGCCGACAAGCAGACCGGAATTATCGACCCGCCCATCGACGAACTTCTCTCGAAGGTTGACTCCAAGTACGCCCTTGTGATCTTTGCATCCAAGCGCGCACGCCAGATCAACGACTACTACGCTGACCTCCACGAGGGAAGCCTGTTCGACAACGTTGGACCGCTGGTCGACTCGACCATCGACGACAAGCCCCTCTCCGTCGCACTGCGCGAAATCAACGAAGACAAGCTCGTCCTCACCTCTCTTATCGAAGAGTAGTCAGGCACTCGCCTGAACAACACAGCCGGTGCTGATCGCGGGCGCCTGAACATTCTTGTTGGAGTGACGGGCGGCATTGCCGCGTACAAGGCAGTCGGCGTTGTGCGGCTTCTGGTACTCGCCGGCCACAGTGTCACCGTGGTTGCGACGGAAGCCGCACTTCGTTTTGTGGGTAAACCCACATTTGAAGCGCTCAGCCGTAACACCGTGCACACCGACCTGTATGAGGGTGTCGCCGAGGTGCGGCATGTGTCTCTCGGCCAGTCCGCTGACCTGATTATTGTTGCCCCCGCTACGGCCAACACCCTTGCCAAGATGGCGTCAGGGATCGCCGATGACCTTCTCGGTAACACCCTTCTCGCCTCTGTCGCGCCCATCATGGTCGCGCCTGCAATGCACACCGAGATGTGGCGTAACGCCGCAACGGTTGCCAATGTTGCACTTCTTCGAGAACGCGGTGTGCGCTTTGTTGGTCCAGGAACGGGGCAACTAACCGGCCGAGATTCAGGGGAAGGGCGGATGTCTGAACCTGACGAGATTGTCAGCGCTGCCCTCGCTCTCACTCAGGCTTCCACCGACCTTGGTGGCCGCAAAATAGTGGTCACCGCCGGGGGCACACGCGAACCCCTCGACCCGGTACGTTTTCTTGGCAACCGTTCCAGCGGAAAGCAGGGTGTCGCGCTTGCCGAGGCCGCCGCCCGCCGCGGCGCCGAGGTAACACTCATTGCGGCGAACCTCGAGGTGGCAGTACCCAGCGGAATCTCCGTCACGCGGGTCAGCACTACCCTTGAGATGTCAGAAGCGACACGTACGGCCGCCCACAACGCCGACGTCGTGATTATGGCCGCCGCGGTGGCAGATTACCGACCCGACGCCGTAGCCGAGTCCAAAATCAAAAAAGATGCGCACGGCGACACATTGCAGCTGACCCTGGTGAAAAACCCGGATATCCTCCGTTCTCTAGCGGATGACCGTGCAGGCGAACCGACCCGCTCCGAACAGATCATTGTCGGATTC
>DASYMY010000421.1:0-1809 GCA_036008825.1 Glaciihabitans sp. | reverse complement strand
GGCGATGACGGTGTCAGACTGCTGGAACCCGCCAATCAACGCGGGGGTCGTGGCCTGTGCGCCGACGGTCTGAATACGGGCGTCCAGCGGAAGTCCCAGTGCAACAACACGCTCAGCAGCGGTGTCGGCGTAATCGTGGGCGTGGTCAACAATGGTATCCAGCAGCTCGTGCACGGCCTGGAAGTTCGCTCCCCGCACATGCCAGTGGGCCTGTTTGCCATCAACGGCGAGGGCAGTGAGGTTCACCACAACCGGGCTCAGAAATTGCGCAGCACCCGCCGCGACATCCGGATCTACAGAACTTTCTGGAACTGTGATGACTTTGGTCATGGCAGGTCTCCGTTTCGCTTGAGGTATGGTGCAACGCTACGCCGCCCAGCGCATTCCGCAAGCAAGAGAAGCCTGCGCTTACCCGCGGAAGTACGGGGGTTTTCCCCACCGCACATCGGGGCGCAAGCCTGCTGGTGCACCCCCGCCAGAGCGGGGAGGCTAAGACTATGAGCTCGCCATCTGCCCCTCGCCCTTTGTCTGATCGCAGCATCGTGACCTACAGCGAGCTGTGGCGGGGTGTGCCACGGGAGCTCGGGTATCTTTTGCCGGGCTTTCCCCTCGCCGTTGTTGGATTCACTGCCGCGATTATCTTGTTCAGCACTGGACTGAGCACCCTCGTCACCTTTGTCGGAATCTTCCTGCTGATTGGGGTGCTGTATCTGGCCCGTGGGCTGGGAATGATGGAGCTGGTGCGCCTCGGCTGGGCGGGCCGCCCACCCATTGAACGCCCCGAATGGCAAGATGCCCGTGCGCGTCAGGGGTTTTGGGGGTGGCTGCGCGGCCTCTTTGGCAACGGTCACTACTGGGTGTACCTGTTGCACGCCATGGTGGTCAACTTCGTGATCTCTCTGATCAGCTGGGTAATCACCATCACCTGGCTGAGCGTAGGAGTGGCCGGCGTCACCCTGTGGATCTGGCTTCGATTTTCTTCCGCAGCTGGCACCAACGACGGCTCCCTGGCGCGCCTGCTGATGGAATCGGTTGGTGTCTCCACTGCGGGCATGGACCTGTACGTGGTTGATTCGATTGTGGGCTTTGCCGTGGGCGCTCTATTTGTGGCCACCCTTCCGCTAGTTACTCGCGGGCTGACTCTGCTGCACTACCTTGTTGCCCGCGGCATGCTGGGGTCGTTTAAGTCTGACGGGCTGCAACGCGAAGTTATTGCGCTCAACGCCTCGCGTGGGGCCGCAGCGTCGGCCGAGGGGCACTCGCTGCGCCGCCTGGAACGGGACATCCACGATGGACCCCAACAACGACTGGTGCGTTTGCAGATGGACTTAGCTGCGGCCGATCGACAAATCGACACAAACCCGGCCAAGGCTCGTGTGCTCATCGCAGAGGCGATGACGCAATCAAAGGAAGCACTCGAAGAATTGCGGGCGTTATCTCGCGGTTTTGCTCCACCGATCCTGCTCGACCGAGGGCTGGTTGCCGCGCTGCACTCCCTCGCGGTGCGCAGCCCCATCACCACACGAGTTCTCGCCGAGTTACCCGACGGCCTCGATCTGCCGCAGGAAATCGAACGAAACGCCTACTTCGTCGCCAGTGAAGCGCTAACCAACGCGGCCAAGCATTCCCACGCGACAGACATCACGGTACGCGTCGGACTGCACCGCGTACTTGAGACGGATGCCACCTGGCTCGACATCTCCGTCACCGACAACGGTGTGGGTGGTGCCACGCTCAGCGCCGGCCACGGTCTGGCCGGTCTCGACGAACGTATGCGCGGGTCGGGTGGAATTCTCAGCGTAACCAGCC
>DASYMY010000420.1:0-2359 GCA_036008825.1 Glaciihabitans sp. | reverse complement strand
CGTTTTCGGAGAGAGCGTTCCCCCCTGGTTCAGCACCTCGATTCGGTCCGGGCCGGCCGCACGGGAACTTATTGCCGCCAGCGAAGGAGCTGAGCTGCTAATTGTGGGCAGTCGCGGTCACGGTGGATTTGTTGGCCTACTGCTGGGCTCCGTCAGCACCGCGTGTGCACAGTACGCACATTGCCCCGTGCTGATTATGCACAAACCCCGTCCCCCGAAGGACCAAACGTCGCCCCCAGCGTGATCCCCGTTGCAGAACGTCGGGAGTTCCAATCCTCGACGCGCTGAATAACTGCGGGGCACGGGACTTTTGTCCCTGGGACAGAGACCTCGGCAGCGTCACGGTGAAGCTACGGCTCAGCAGCAGTGGAACCGTCACCAGAAGGAGCCAACTATGTCTAATCCGCAAGCGGCGGCACCAATTGTGCCCCGACCGGTGCCCACAACCTCAGTAGTTGCCTGGGATGGCAGTGACGCCAGTGAGGCGGCGCTGGAATGGGCAATCACGCGCGCCGAACTACTAAACGGCGCTGTCGTCCTCGTCCGAGTGGTCGATGACGCCGATCTTTACATCGAAAAGTCGTTAGACGAGTCCCTCACCGATGCGGGCGGCACAGCAATGGAGGCACTCGTGCTGAGAGCAAATCAGCTCCGGCCGGAGCACCCATCGGTCACGTTCACCACCAAATTGTCTTTCGGCCACGTTGTCGACGAACTCCGCAAGGTTGCACAACCCGACACCATTCTCGTGGTGGGGACGGGAGTCCCCTCTACGCGCCATCGCCGGTTCGACTGGTCGGTTAGCGCACGACTGGCATCCACCTCTCGGGGTCCAGTTGCGGTTGTCCCTATTGCAGCGCCCGAAGGTCGCCACGGTGTTGTTGTGGGAATCAACGGATCGGATGAGTCAATTGCCGCGGCATTCCTCGGCGCACAGGAAGCGGCTGCGCGAAAGGAAGATTTGCACTTAGTTTTGGCCTGGTCTGAACCCCGCGTTGGGGACGCGCGAAGCGCCAGCGGCGAGTTCACCCAGTGGCTGCATGACTCCAACCAGGCCATGTTGAGCGAATCCGGCAAGGTTATCGCCGATGCTTTTCCCGAACTGCACGTGCATGGCCACCTCGAACACACCGATGCTGCCGCTGCGATCCACCAGCACGCCGCAAACGCGTCGCTCGTGGTAGTTGGTTCGCGCGGGCGCGGTTCGATCCGCCGGCTTCTTCTCAGCTCGGTCAGCCATTCCCTCCTGATGGGAATCGAATGTCCCACGATTGTGCTTGGCCACGCTGTGCTACGCGAACAGGCTCATGCCTCCGACAGCGCACCACCGGTGTCTCGCTAGCTGAAATGAGGCCCCATCATGCTGCAAAGAGTCCTCGCCGTTATCGACGCCGGGTCTGACAACACCGGCACGGTGAACTGGGTGGTGGAACGCGCCCACATGAAACCCATCCATCTGGAGCTGAGCAGCACGGAAGTTTTGCAGCATCACCCGGCGATCGTGGGTGGCGCACCGATCATGCACAACGCTAGTGACGTCTCACAAAACGAACTGGAACTCACCCGAGCGGTGCGCCACATACGCAAACAGATTCCGGCGACCCAAATTGTGGCGACCCTGCGGCGTGGCCCACCCCTCGAGGAGATCATCTTCGCCTCGCACCGCGCCGACCTCATTGTGGTGGGAGCGTCCACCGAGTTCTCCAGCACAGCCCTCCCCAGCGGACTGACCTCCCGAGCGCACTGTCCGGTAGTGGTCATCCCGGCGAGATGGCAGCCCACAACAGTGCGCGGCGCACCCAGACCAGGAACAGTTATTGTCGCGGCATACGACGATGCTCAGTCCCGTCGTGCGATTGAGTTCGCCGCTGCAGAAGCAGACCTCCGAGGCAGCGCACTGCAAATGGTGCAGTGCTGGCGGTTACCCCCGAGTGGACAGTTTCCGGCGGTAAGCCCGAACCCTTCTCACACCCAATTCGAACGAGATTTTCATGCCAAAAGTCTTGGCACCTTGGTCGATGAAGTACAAACGCGGTATCCGCTCCTACAGGTCAGTTCATCCCTCCAACAGGGCGCTGCCGCCGGTGTGTTGATGCGCCACTCGCTCGGCGCCCGGCTACTGGTGATCTCCGCATACCGGGGCGGACTCATTCCTGAAACATTGATGGGGTCTGTCACGCGCGCGCTCATCGAAATGCCGTGCCCGCTGGCCGTGATTCCACCGCCGTAGGACCTTTGGCCCTGTGCCAGGTGCGATGCCCCCACTCACGCTGAGAGCACAAATTTGAGACGGAAATGAACGCACTATGCCTGTGAGTAAAACCGCGTCCACGGTCGGCGCCAGTATCACTACTACCGC
>DASYMY010000419.1:0-10981 GCA_036008825.1 Glaciihabitans sp. | reverse complement strand
GGCGCGTGAACGGAAGCCCCGAGATGTCACTCGTCGCTCCGCCGTCCGCGAACCGGGCCTCGCGGAACGCGAGCCGGAGGTCCTCGACCTCTGATTTGAGCGCTCCGGTTACGCGACGCTTCTGGTCACTGGGGTAGATCGCCTCAAGGTAACTAAAGTCAACGCGCCCGCCACCTACGTGATGCAGTACAAAGCCGATCGAGTCCGTGGAGACGGTTTGGCCAGCCGTTCCCGTCATTCTTTCGATAGTGAAATGATCGATCCCACCGCCGACTTTCTCCACGGCGTGCGGATGGATCTCAGCGAGCCCGGACAAGATATCAATATGGACAGGATCTGAAATTGGCACACCGAGCGCGTAACCGCTATGCCTAAGAATTAGCAGGCAATCCGACTCAGCGGCGGCACGACTGTGCCAAGTACGTGTCGGAGTGACTACAGGGATTGGCACCGTTTGCTCCTGAAATGACTTTGTTGGGCAGCGAAAACATGACGCTGATTTCGGAATGCTGTTGTCGAGCACGGGATGCACGGTTGCACCCCGTTGCCCAAATTGGCTAAATATTGAATCAATGCAAATATTACTCAGATCAATGCAGGAAAATGACGGAGCCGACGTCGAGATGGTTCTGCTTCGGCAGGTGGCGGGGAAAATGACTGCGCTGGCAGTTCACACTGGGCTCAGTCGTCCTTTCACTGGATCGTCGAATTTCCAGCGGGCTTCAGCTCGCTGGCGCGTTCCAGCGCCTGAAATCGAGTAGGCCACTTCAACGTCGTTAGGGAATCACCCTGTACCCGAGCTCGCTCTTCGCACAACTCACCCCTATTTCGCACAATATCTCCGGAAACGGCGGTGAGATGGCTTAGCGAACTTCCCTTCATTGCATTGTCGAGGGAATCATCGACGGCGGTGGTGTCTCCAATTGCCAGTCCAGGCAGAAGCGCCCCGCCGTCGCCCGGCAACGTTCCCGCCGCATCCGCGAACTGCGACCGGAGTGAATTGGCCCAGCCCAGGTAGCCCGCCGCCGGCTCAATCACTTCAGCCGGGCCGCTGGCAAAAAGCAGATACGCTACGTCGTCCTGTACCTCGGTAGCCACAACGGTGGCCGTGACACTAAGCGTGAACCCGATGCCGACCGCACTCTGCGGGTCGGCATCAAAAACGAGGACGGGGGCCGCGGACCCGGAAAGGCTTGAGACGGTGGCCGGAAACTGGCCGCTGCCGGTTGCGCCCGTTGTGACCACTTGCAACTGCACGCTCGTGCCGGACTGCGCGGCGGCGGTGAGCGTATCGGGGCGCAGGCCCGGTGCCTGCGCGGCGGCGGAGGTTGCCACCAACGCGACAGCGGCTGCAGCGACGGTGATCATCCCCGGCAGCTGCCTACGCCCCAGAATCGCCCAGGTAAGTGCGACAGCGGTGATCCCCCAGGCACACACTGCTGTTGTTATGAACGCAGACGGGGTGGCGATAAGGACAATCGCGGCCGCCCACGCGGCCGCGGCGGGCACCGCCAACCGTGTGTCCATCAGGTGGTGACATGGTCACGGAGACCGTCAAGCTTTTTCTGCCCGATCCCGGTGACGTTCAGTAAGTCATCCGCCGAGCCAAACCGTCCGTTGGCCTCCCGCCACGCGACTATCCGCGAGGCCAGCTCGGGGCCAAGCCCGGGAAGATCTTCGAGCGCTGTGGCATCCGCCGTGTTGATATTGATCAGTCCTGTGCCCGCAGTCGCGCCGGGACTATTGGGCGCCATAGGGGCAGCAACCGGGGCCTCCCCCACTGCGGGCACCACAATTTGTTCGCCGTCGGTGAGGAAGCGGGCAAGATTCAGTTGCTGCTCGTCGGCGGCGGACGTCAGCCCACCGGCGGCGGCGACGGCATCAATTGCTCGGTCGCCCTGGCTGAGCTCGTACAACCCCGGTGTGACCACCTCGCCGAGGATGTGCACAAAAAGCGGGGCCGGCATTGTGTTGGTCGGCTCGGGCGTGGCGTTGTCGGCCGAGAAAGGCTCACTCGTCTCCTCACCTACCGCAGAAGAACTGTCGGTGATGGTGGGCACGGTGATTGTGGTGCCGTGGGGGCTGAGAGCGCTCACCAGCACCGCGATGGTGGCGGCGATGAGCACCAGCACAATGGCCGCGCCCACGCCGATGCGTACGCGCCGTGTGCGCTGAGCTGTTTCGGTGCTGTCCACCCGGCCAACACAAACAGGGCAGCGCACCTGGTGAAGGTGCGCTGCCCTGAAGTGTGGACGGAGAGTTAGCGGGTGGCGATGTTGACGATACGTGGGGCGCGCACGATGACGTTCGCGATCTGACGCTCCCCGATGGCGCGCACAACGGCCTGCGACTGCCTGGCGAGGTTTTCCAGTTCGTCGGAGCTGATCTTCGGCGACACAGTCAATCGGTCGCGAACTTTGCCGTCCACCTGAATGATGGCGGTCACCGATTCTTCCACCAGCAGAGCGGGGTCAGCTTTGCGCCAGGTGGCGGCCGAGACGGTTCCCGTGTAGCCGAGACGTTCCCACATTTCTTCCGCCGTGTACGGGGCGAAGAGGCCGAGGGCGATGGTGATCGCTTCGACTGCTTCACGCACCGCTGCGTCTGCTCCGCCGGGACCGGAGTCAATGGCTTTGCGAGTGGCGTTGACCAGTTCCATAATTTTGGCGACGAGCACGTTGAACTTGAACGATTCGACGAGGCCCGGGCCCTCCGCCAGGAAGCGGTGAGTAAGACGGCGCAGCGCGACGTCTCCCGTGCGCCAGCGAATGTCGGGTTCGCTGGTGACGTCCCCCGACAGGCGCCAGGCCCGCTTGAGGAATTTCGCGGAGGCTGCTGGGGAGACATCCGCCCAGTCAATGTCGTCTTCCGGAGGTCCGGCGAAGGCCATGGTGAGGCGGATGGCGTCCACACCGTGCTCGTCGAGCTGCTCGCTCAACCGAACCAGGTTGCCCTTGCTTTTGCTCATTGCGGAGCCATCCATGAGCACCATGCCCTGGTTGAGTAGTGCGCTGAACGGTTCGGTGAAGTTCACGTAGCCGAGATCAAACAGCACCTTGGTGATAAAGCGTGCGTACAGCAGGTGCAGGATGGCGTGGGTGACCCCGCCAACGTACTGGTCAACGGGAGCCCATTTGTCGGCGTCTTTGGGGTCAAACGCCTGGGTGTCATCGTTGGGATTCAAGAAGCGCAGGAAGTACCAGGAGCTGTCGACAAAGGTGTCCATGGTGTCGGGGTCCCGTTTGGCGGGCGTGCCGTCGAGCGGGTTGGGCACGTTCACCCAGTCGGTGGCCGCCCCCAACGGGGACTGCCCCTTGGGCTGCAGATCGAGGCCCTCGGTCGGCGGCAGGGTGATCGGCAGTTGATCCTCGGGTACCGGGATCAGGTCGCCGTTTTCGCCGTGGATGATTGGGATGGGGGTTCCCCAGTACCGCTGGCGCGAAATCAGCCAGTCACGCAGACGGTAGGTTTTCGCCGCGCGCCCCGTGCCGTTTTTCTCGAGCAGCTCAATGATCTTTTTGATGGCGTTCGATTTACTGATGCCATCCAGCGGGCCGGAATTGATCATGCGGCCGTCACCAATGAGTGCCTTGCCGGTCTCGGTGGGATCCAGCGGCGGCAGGTCGTCCGGCAGGATCGCGTCGCCGTTCTCATCCAGCTTCAACACCGGCATCGACCCGGTCAACGGGGCGGTGGTGTCGAGAACAACCCGCACCGGCAGGTTGTACTTGCGGGCGAAGTCGAGGTCACGCTGATCGTGAGCCGGCACCGCCATCACAGCACCGTGCCCGTAATCGGCCAGAACGTAGTCGGCGGCAAAGATCGGAATGCGCTCACCGCTGGCCGGGTTGATCGCAAAACGGCCCAGCGAGATGCCGGTCTTCTCCCGCGTGGCATCCTGGCGTTCAATTTCGGTGGACTTCTGAACCTGCTCCAGGTACGCCTGGAACTCGGCCTGAACCTCGGCACTGGAGTTGGCAACCAGTTCAGCTGCGAGGTCGGAGTCGGGGGCCACCACCATAAACGTCACCCCGTACAGGGTGTCGGGACGGGTGGTGAAAACGGTGACCTTTTCGTCGCGACCTTCGATTTCGAAGTCAACGTCGGCCCCGATGGAACGGCCAATCCAGTTGCGCTGCATGGCCAGAACCTTGCTCGGCCAGCGGCCTTCCAGCTGGTTGAGGTCGTCGAGGAGACGGTCGGCGTAGTCGGTGATTTTGAAGTACCACTGGGTTTTCTTCTTTTTCACCACGATGGCGCCGGAGCGCTCGGATGTGCCGTCCGGCAGAACTTGCTCGTTCGCGAGAACGGTCTGGTCTACCGGGTCCCAGTTGACCCAGCTGTCTTTGCGGTAGGCCAGACCCTTTTCGTACATTTTGAGGAACAACCATTGGTTCCACTTGTAGTACTCGGGGTCACTGGTGTGCAGAACTCGATCCCAGTCGAAGGATGCGGCGTAGCGGCGCATACTCGTCTTTTGCTGGTCGATGTTGGCGTAGGTCCACTCACGCGGGTCGATGCCGCGTTTGATGGCAGCATTTTCGGCGGGCAGGCCAAAGGAGTCCCAGCCGATGGGGTGCAGCACGTTGAAGCCCTGCAGGCGCCAGTAGCGGGCGATAACGTCGCCGAGAGCGTAGGCCTCACCGTGTCCCATGTGAAGATCGCCCGAGGGGTACGGGAACATGTCGAGCACGTACTTGCGCGGACGTTTATCGTCGGGGTCGCTGCTGCTGAACGGTTTCAGGTCATCCCAAATCGCCAGCCACTTTTCTTGGAGTTTGGCGACGTCGTACTCGGGGGCGTCATCAGCTGCGCTGCGGTCGTGCTCGTGTGCCACGGGGGTCTCAATTCATTGCGGGGAGGAGGCAAAAGCGCCGGTATCGCCGGGCGTGCCAGCCCAAGCGTACTAAATGCCGGTGTCACACCGTGGCGGAGTGCGAGACTTAGCGCTCAACTCCGAGAACAGACAGCAGTACCGCCGCTTTCAGCCGCACCTCGTCCAACTCGGCGGCCGGGTCGCTGAGGGCGGTGATTCCCCCACCGGAACCAACGGTCGCGCCGGTGTCGTCGATCACAATACTGCGGATGACCATGGCCAACTCGATCCGCCCGTCGGCAGCGAAATATCCGAACGCGCCCGAATAGATTCCTCGTGCACGAGCTTCGAGACGGTCAAGAATTACGGTGGCATTTCTCTTGGGGGCTCCCGTCATCGACCCAGCAGGAAAACACGCTTCAACGGCATCCACCGCGCTGAGGTCGGCGCGAAGCTTTCCCTGCACGGTGCTGACCAGCTGGTGCACGTGAGGGTAGGTCTCCACGGCGAGAAGGCTCGGCACGGTGACGGAGCCGAGGGCGCTCACCCGACCAATATCGTTGCGCATCAAATCAACGATCATCAGGTTCTCGGCCCGTTCCTTATCACTGCCAATCAGTTCGGCGGCGAGCGCTGCGTCCTCCTGCTGCGTCACCCCACGCGGTCGGGTGCCTTTAATCGGAAGAGAGCGGATGTCTCCCTCCGGGGTGACGGTGAGAAACACCTCAGGGGACGAGCTCAACAGGCTCACCCCGTTGATGCGCAGGAGTGCGCCATGGTGGGCTGGACTAGCCGCGCGCAGAGCCCGATATGTGGTGACCGGGTCGATCTTTCCATCCAGGGTGTATTCGGTGGTGAGGCACAGTTGGTACGCCTCCCCCTCCGCGATGGCGGCCTGGCACTCGGCAATCATTTTTAGGTACTCGCTGTCGCTGTACCGCCACGACCCGGAAGCGCTGCGCGTCGGTGGCACCAGCTCTGGTGGAGCGGGCGCGTTAGCCAGTGTGGCCATAACACTCTGGGCCCACTGCCCCAGTTCCTCGTCCCAATGTGTGCCGAGCGCGATCAGAGAGACGGTACCCGTGCCGTGATCAAATTCGATTGCGCGGTCAAGGTAAAGCAGGGCGGAGTCGGGGTACCGCGATGAGCGGGTGCGCTCAAGAGCCAGGGTGTCAAAGCGCAGCTCGTACCCCAACCAGCCCACCCAGCCCAGGGCGAACCCGGGGCCACCGGCCTCGGCATCAATGGAAGTGTCAGCCAGTTCGGTGCGGAGAAAATCGAACACCGACCCGGGCATCGTGCCTCCGGAGGCCACGCGACTGGCTTCCCCCAGGTAGCTGAAACCGTCAGACGCGTTTATGCCGCTGTCCAACCACACCACGTTGGTGCGATCGCCGTACAGCGCCACATATGCGGTTTCCGGATCGCACCACCGGGGCAGGGGAAACCGCAATTTACGAACGCGCATACCCTAAGAGTATGAGTGTCGAGCAGCTGTACCGGTGGCAGAGCGAAACCGCGTTGTTGGAGGAAGCACCTGCCGCGGACGCCTCACCCGTGGAATCACCTATCCTTGCGGCGGATTCCTGGTTGGTAACCGACGGCAGCGCCCTGGCTCTGCAACTGCACCGCGACCGCTTTCTCGAAGCCGTCCACGAAATGGCACCAGGGATCACCGATGCGGAAGCGTTCTGGGACGCGGCGCTCGCCACCATCCCCCGCACCGGCGCCTGGTTCCCGCGCGTTCAAGTCACCCACCACAACCTGACACCCCAGTTGTCCCTCCTGGTGCGCAGCGCTCCCGAGCGCACCAAATCAGTGGTGGTCACCTCAGCAACCGGCCCCGACCCTCGCCAGCACCCGCTGGTTAAAGGACCTGATTTAGAGCGGATGTCAGCATTGCGGGCTAGTGCAACCCGCGAGGGCGCCGGTGAGGCTGTTGTGCTCACCACCGACGGCTTTGTTGTTGAGGGAGCGTACAGCGCACTGCTGTGGTGGCGGGGCCAGATCCTGTGTGCCCCTCCCCTGGAGTTTGAGCGCATCGACAGTGTCACCGTGCGCAGCGTTCTCGCGCTGGCTGCGGCTCTGGGAGTGGAAACCTATCAGGAGGCCGTGACCCCGGCAGAGTTGGAGGGCACCGAAGTGTGGGCACTAAACGCCCTGCACGGGCCCCGCATTGTGACCGAGTGGGTACGTGGGCCCGGTGTTGCCGAGCTTCCAGGCCGATTGACTGTGTGGCGCACCCGTCTAGATGCCCTGCGACGCCCACTCTGAGATGTGCGGCGGTTGATCAGAAACGCTCGATAAGCTCGCCGGGTGAGCGACTTTCTCGGCTGGATTGCAGCACTCTTCACGACATTTGGTGATGGTCTGAACGGGAGCCTGGAATGGATCCTCGAGCTCGTTCAATCGGTTGATCCGATCCTGCGCACCGCCCTGGCGGGAGTGGGCATCCTTCTCGAAACCTCGGTTCTTGTTGGACTCATCGTTCCCGGCGACACCATCGTGCTGGTCTCCAGTACCGCGGTCGACGGACCAATCGAGTACTTCTCCCTTGTGCTCGTCATCATTATTGGCGCACTCGGCGGTGAGAGCATCGGGTTTGCCCTCGGGCGCTACTTCGGCCCTCGTATTCGCGCGTCACGGTTGGGGCGCAAGCTGGGCGAAAAGAACTGGATACGGGCCGAAAACTACCTCGACCGGCGTGGTGGCATCGCGGTATTCCTCTCCCGCTTCCTCCCCGTCTTTCACTCGCTCATCCCCCTCACCGTGGGAATGAGCCCCATGACCTATCGCCGGTTTATGACTTGGACGGTACCGGCATCCGTCATTTGGTCATTTGCCTACGTTTCTGTTGGTTCGCTTGCTGGGGGAAGTTACCGCGAGCTGTCCGACCGCCTGCACTACGCCGGATACGTGTTTGTCGGCATCATCGCCGCATTCTTGGTAGTGGTCTACGTGGGCAAAAAGGTTCTCAACAAACTTGAGGCCAAACACATGGACCGGCAGGACGAGATCAGCCCAATTGCCAACGTCGAGGCTGACGCCAACGTAGACGCCGGCATAGACACCGAACGCGTCGCCCGCGACCGCTAACACCTCGCAATACAGCACCAACACAAACGGGGAGCGGATGCCAGGCATCCGCTCCCCGTTTGTAAGAGGTGGCGCTGTACCGGGCCAGCCGGTACGAGGGTTGCTGCTTAGCCCAGCAGACCCTTGTCGTCGAGCCATGCTTCGGCAATAACCGAGGCAGACTTCTGGTCGTTGACACTTTCGGCGTTCATGCTCACCAGGTCGTCGACCGACAGTTCGGCGCTGACGGCGTTGAGAATGTCAGCGGCGTCCTCATCAACCTTGTCCGAAACAACGGGAACCACGTTGGCCGGCAGGAAGAGGGAGTCCGGGTCATCCAACACAACCAGGTTGTTGGTTTGAATGTTGGGGTCGGCGGTGTAGATGTTGGCCAGCTGAATTTGGTTGTCAACCAGTGCCTTGACGGTCAGTGGTCCGCCGCTGTCCTGAACGGCAGTGAACCCTGCCGTGGTGACGCCGTACTTCTCCGCCAATGCGTCGGGCCCGTATGGGCGGGTCTGCAACTCGGAGTTACCACCAACCGTGATCGGCTCGGTGACGTTGGCTAGCGAGGCGATGTCGGTCAGGTTGTACTTGTCGGCGAAGGCCTGCGTGACCGTCCAGGAGTCCTGGTCGGCCGCATCGGCCTGATCGAGCACACGGAGGCCGTCCGGGAGGGCTTCCGTGAGCTGGTCGTAGATCTCTTCGCTCGAACCGGACGGCTCAGAGTCAACGAGAGCGCTCAGCAGGCTGCCCGTGTATTCAGGGAAGACGTCAATGGCGCCGCTTTCGATCTCGGGCAGGTAGACCTCACGCTGTCCGATGTTGAACTGGCGGTCGACGGTATAACCGCCGTCTTCCAATGCCTGCGAGTAGATTTCGGCGATGATCTCGTTGGAGTAGTACTGCTGTGATCCGACAATGAGTGTCTCAGAGTCGCCCGAGCCTCCCGAAGACAGGGGATCACTTGACGAACACCCTGCGAGGGCCAGTGAAGCCCCCACCACGACTGCGCCTACAGAGACGAGTCGGCCTTTTCCTGCTGTGAACATTGATTACTTCTTTCTGTCAGGGGCGTGATAGCCCTAGGCCGTGCGGGAACGATTCCGTAGTGCACGGGTGCTGGTGAGACGGGGAGGCGTCACTCCGGCTGGTGTGACCAGCTTTTGGAGGGCGCTAAAAATGAGTTCGAAGACGATGGCAAGCAAAACCACCAGGACGGAACCGGCGAGCATCTGTGCGTAGTTACCGATTTGCAGTCCCTCCAAAATGGGGCGCCCCAGTCCCCCACCACCGACGTAGTCGGCGAGAGTTGCCGTGGCGACCACCTGCAGTGCTGCGGAGCGGATGCCTCCCATCAGCAGGGGCAGCCCCAGCGGCATCTCCACTTTGGTGACGATTTGCCACTCGGTCATACCAACGGCGCGAGCGGCGTCGATGGTGCGCCGATCAATCGCGTGGAAGCCGGCGTACGCGCCGGCCAGGATCGACGGAACTGCGAGCACCACCAGGGCGATTACGGGAGCGGTCAGCCCAACACTGAGATTGAGGGCCAGAAGGATCAGCAGACCCAGAGTGGGCAGCGCCCGCACCGCACCGGAGAGGGCAACAACAAAACCGCTGCCCTTGCCGGTGTGCCCAATGAGGTAGCCAACCGGTACTGCGATGGCCACAGCGATGGCGAGCACAATCAGGCTGATAAAAACATGCTCAATGATTCGAGTGTCGAGCCCATTCACTCCGCCCCAATTGGCCGGATCAAGAATGTAGGCCATCGCCTCTGCGAAGAAATTCATGCGGTCACCTCGCGCGCGACGGCGACCGAAGACTCGGTCGTCCGAACGGCCTTCTTCCGAGTCCATGGCATCAGCAGGCGACCGAGTCCAACAATCAGGGTGTCGAAAATAACGGCCAACCCCATCGTCACAATAATTCCGGCCCAAATTTCGGCCTGAATGGATCTCGCGAACCCGTCCGTGAACAACAGGCCCAGACTTTCAACGCCGAGTACAGCGCCGACGGTGGTGAGGCTGATGGTGCTCACCGAAACCACACGAACACCGGCCAACAGCACGGGGCCAGACAACGGTAGTTCCACCCGCCAGAAGCGGGAGGCGGTGGAGAATCCCATTGCTGTGGCCGACTGGATAACGTCTTCGTCCACCGACGACAGCCCGTCCGCGGTGGAGCGAATCATCAGCGCCAAGCCGTACAGGGTCAGCGCAATCACTACGTTGACGGGGTTACGGATATTAGTTCCGAGCACCGCCGCGAGTGCAATAAACAGCGGCAGAGACGGGATCGCGTAAAACAGACCCGCGATCGACAACACAATTCCCCGCCAGGAGCGGTACCGATTGGCAAGCCATCCCATTGGGATCGACAGTAGAAAGCTGAGGATAATCGGCGGCACCGCTATCGCTAAGTGTTGGAGGGTGCGATCCCCAATCAGTTCGAGATTGTTTGCAATCCACGTCATGGGGTCACCTCGCGCCAGCGGCGGCCGGTCGTCATCAGCTGGGGCACTATGCGTCGCCCGCCTGGTCAGTTTTGTTAGAAATACTGCGCGACTTCGGGCCGGTACTGGGGGCCAGCACACCGTTCGGTGCACTGATCACTCCGGCGACAGCGCCGCTGGAGTCGACCAATACCAAGTCATCTGAGTTCGAATCCACGGCGGATGTCACTGACAGTCGGCGTTTGCCGCGGTCGGCCCCGATAAAGCTGGCGACAAAGTCGCTGGCGGGGTTGGCGAGGATTTCTTCGGGTGAGCCCTGCTGCGCAATGTGCGCGCCTTTTTCGAGGATGACAACCTGGTCACCGAGAAGGAACGCTTCGTCAATGTCGTGGGTAACAAAAACCACTGTTTTATCCAACTCATGCTGCAACCGCAGGGTTTCGCGCTGCAGGTCAGCGCGGACAATGGGGTCCACCGCACCAAAGGGCTCATCCATCAGCAGAATATTGGGGTTCACGGCCAGTCCGCGGGCAACACCGACCCGTTGTTGTTGTCCGCCAGAGAGTTGGCTCGGATACCGCTCGGCGAGGGAGCGGTCTAGTCCGACGGTGTCGAGGAGAGCTAAAGCGTCC
>DASYMY010000418.1:0-1953 GCA_036008825.1 Glaciihabitans sp. | reverse complement strand
TCTGTTTTGACATTCGACGGCGCTGATGCTAGGGCTGAAAGTTCCGGCTACCAGCAGTCCATAGTAGACTTCGAGAGTTCAGCTGAACGCCAACGCCATGGCGCCAGTCTTGGCGCGCCGTCACGGCCCCGCGCGTGAAGTGGGGAATGACCCTTCGAAAGGCCCGCGGTCGGTGACGGGCGCTACAGCAAAGGGTTAAATAACGCGCCAGACCCCTACGATGGATGCAGCAGCAACCGTCTGGAGAATTCTTGGATTATAGGCGCAGATGAGGTGAAGTATCGACCTTTCGATTTTGGCGGTTCGATAGCAAGATGCGGTTCTCAGCAAGGTTCGCACTTGCAGGCGTCGCCTCGCTTCTAGCGAGCGGTGTGAATGCGCAGGATTGGACGCAGAGGGCGTGGGATGTGATCGTTGTGGGGGCGGGGCCGGCGGGGATAATTGGTATGTTCATCTCTTCAATTAAGATTATCGCGAAGTTTAGTGCAATATATATTGATATTTCGTTGTGTTGCTCTTCTGCTGTTGTGCTGCAGCGTCGCGAGTGCGACGTCATGGTGGGGTGAGACATGGATGCCCTGCGAGGGTCAAGAGCACGAAGCTCCCTGGCAAACAGAGCGGAACCACGATGATGATGAGCTGAATTCACGCGCCACAATATCTCTGCTATTGCGCAAAGAAACCTCGCCACTGACAATAGAATGCAGTCGCAACCCGTCTCGCACAAGCAAACCTCAGCACCCTCCTCCTCGAAGCTGGCGGTCCCTCCTACGGCATCACCGGCGGGGACCTCGACTCCCGACGGCCCTCCTGGCTCAACGGTACCAACCTCACCCGCGTCGATGTGCCCGGACTCTATAGCTCCATCTTCGGTGACCAAGGCGGTCTGACATGCGGCACCGCACCCAACGCCTTCCCCGTGAACGCGTTCGGCGGGTGCACCATCGGCGGAAGCAGCGCCATCAACGCAGGCCTCTTCTTCGAGCCTCCGTCTAGCGATTGGGATCAGTATATGCCCGATGGATGGAAGGCGGCGAATATGTCAGCTGGTATAAAGAGGCTGTATGCTATGCAGCCGAGCACAAACGAGACCTCCATGGACGGCATCCGCCCACTTCAGAGTGGGTACGACGCGGCGCGGAAATGGCTCGTTGACGGGCTAGGGTATGAAGAAGTCGACATCAATGCCGACAAGGACGACAAGACCAAAGTCTTTGGGCATCCGATATACGATTACCAGAACGGCCAGCGCGGCGGCCCCGTCACGACTTATTTGCAAGAGGCGTTGAAGCTGCCCAATTTCATGCTGCACAGCGGAGTGCGCGTGACACGCGTGAATCGCGTTCACGGCTGCGCGACGGGAGTGGTGGCACTACTCAACGGCACCGAATTCCCGATCTGGCTGTCTTCGAAGGGTCGAGTCATCCTCTCCGCCGGGGCTCTCGCCTCTCCAGCACTACTGATGCGATCTGCCATCGGGCCGCCCGACGTGCTCACCGAACTGTCCACAGCGGGTCTCCTCGACGCCTATCCGCCAAGTATATGGCTCAACAACTCCGCCGTGGGAGCCGGCCTCTTCGACAACCCCAACACCTTCATCGAGCTTTCTTCCCCCTTGGTCCAATCCTACAGCTACTCCTACTCCAACCCCCCTCCCCCGGACGCCGCTGCCTACTTGCAGAACCGCTCTGGTCCGTACACGTTTGCGGGCCAAACTTCGGTGTTCTGGGACAGCGTGTTTCATGAGGATGATAACTCCACCGTTGGCTTCCAGGGGACGATCGGCACGGCCGGCTTTGCGGAGTTCACAAACGCCTCCACCATCACGCTCAACGTCTACGGTACTTCGGGACTGCTGTCGAGGGGGAGAGTGGTGCTGAGTGGACCAAACTTCGCCCCGGGCCCCAGCGCGGACGTCTACTACTCTAACCCTCGCGACGCGGCGGACATTGC
>DASYMY010000417.1:0-4343 GCA_036008825.1 Glaciihabitans sp. | reverse complement strand
ATCATGGGGACCGGTTGTGTGGGTGCTTCTGGGTGAGATCTTCCCCAACCGCATTCGGGCGCGCGCCCTGGGTGTGGCCGCTGCCGCACAGTGGATAGCTAACTTCTTAGTGACCGTGTCCTTCCCCCCGCTGGCGGAGGTCTCTTTGGTGCTGACCTACGGGATGTATGCGGTATTTGCCGCGCTATCATTCTTTTTTGTCTTCAAGGTGGTACCCGAAACCAACGGAATGTCCTTGGAGGAAGCCAACACCTTGTTCGCCGCCAAACCGAAGAAAAGCAGCGTCCGCTAATTTTCTTTGCGACCGAGTCGGTTCTCCCGCCGCACATGCTGCCGCGCGAGGACCGACTGGATGGGCTGAGTCAGTACTAAGAGCAGAAGCGCGAATAGCCCTCCCGACGGGAGAATGACTCCAAGCAGCAACGCACATGCGAACAACGCCGAGGTTGTGAGCGCGCCGACCAGCGATTGGTGCTGGATCGGGTCGGTCACCGATTCGACGGTCGGGTCACCCCGCACTGCCAAAGTCATGGCGGTAAGAGTGAATGAACTCACCATCATAGTTCCGATGTACAACGCAACACTGCTGCGATCATCGTCGAGTTCGGACACCAGGGCAGTCGGCAGCGGAAGGACAACCACGGTAAACGCCCACAGCAAGCTCAGTGTCATCAGCCGCTTGGAATAGGCACGAACGTGTTCAAATATGGCGTGGTGTGCCCGCCACAATCGAGCAATAACAACGAAGCTGATCAGAAAGCCGAGAATCTGATAGACGTTTTCCTGCAGAAACTCCGTGGATGACGTTCCTCTGTCCGACGCCTCCGGAACGAGATCAACCAGCGGCAGAATAAGCAGGGTGATCGCAATCGCTGCCACAGCGTCGGTAAAGAAAATGAGACGATCGAGACCTCGCTCAGTCGCCACGGGTGCCCGGCCCGCTCAGTGAACCGGACGCGTGAGCTTACGCAGCGCCGGCGCTCGATGGGCTGCCTTCACCTGACTGGCGTCAGACTGCACGATAAACACGGGTTTGAGGGCGGACGCGGAAATGGAACGCCCAGCAAATTCGAACGGGTGCGTGCAGCGATCAACAATGCGTCCGCGGATGCGACCTTGTGGGGTGGCCCAACTCACTCGATCCCCAACCCGCAGTTCTGTCACAACCCTGCTCCTTGCTTCGACACGTGTACTTCGCTGCACACCTGACCACGATTCTTCAGTCAAAATAGCGCGATCCGATGGGCGACGCCACGGGTAGACACCGCTAGAGACTTAAGCCCCCGCCCAGCTAAAAACCGCCTCATACGATGGGGGTACAGGGTTCCCGCTGTGGAAACCCGCCGTACAGCAGAGGCCCATCCGTGACGACCATAGCTCCCTCATCCGCCTTTCTTGATGACCTTGAGGGGGTGGTGCCTGCCCGCGCTCTTGTGGTGGGGTCCTTGGCCTTGAGCTATGCGCGAGATCAGTCCGATGGCACCGCTAGCGGAGTCCCGCTCGCGGTCGCGTTTCCTGAGACTACCGACGAGGTCGCGGCGCTGGTGCGGGTCGCTGCTGCCCACCGAATTCCGGTTGTGCCACAGGGAGCGCGGACGGGGTTGGCCGGCGGAGCTAACGCGAGCAAGGGATGTCTCGTTCTGAACACCACACGAATGAACAAAATCCTGTCACTCAATGCGGAGGACCAGACGGCTACCGTTCAGGCGGGGGTCCGCACCATCGCGCTGGTCCGCGCCGCCGATGCTGTCGGACTGTTTTATCCGCCCGATCCGGGTTCGTGGCGTGCCTCCACTATCGGCGGGAACGTTGCCACAAACGCGGGCGGCATGCTGTCAGTCAAGTACGGAGTCACGGGAAACTTCGTTCGCGAACTGACCGCGGTGCTGGCGGACGGAACCGTGGTGCGCACAGGGCAACGCACTATCAAAGGTGTTGCCGGCTACAATCTCACCGCCCTTCTCGTGGGCTCGGAAGGTACGCTCGCCATCATCACCGAGATCACGGTGGGGCTGCTGCCAGCCCCTGCAGCCCCGCGCGGTGTGTCAGCTACCTTTGCCTCTACATCAGAGGCGCTCGCCGCTGCTAGTGTGATCGTGGCTTCCAGCCGCCGTCCGAGCGTCCTTGAGTATCTTGACGGTCCAAGCATTGCCGCAATCAATGTTTATGACCCCACCTCGCAATTGCCCGCGGGAAGTGAGGCGCTGTTGCTGATCCAATCGGATACGGAAGGTGCGGCAGCGGACGATGTGGACAGCTATGTGGCCGTCCTCGCAGCACACGGCGCCACTGGCATAGTTGTTGCCGGAGACGCGGCCGAGTTGGATGCACTAATGGTTGCGCGGCGACTTCTCCACCCCGCATTGCAAGCGGTTCGAGGTGCCAGTCTCAACGAGGACATCACTGTTCCTCGATCTAAGCTGCCCGATCTGCTCCGGGGGTTGGAGACTATTTCAGCAGAACTCGCTCTTCCCATCGCGACGGGTGGACATCTGGGCGACGGCAACCTCCACCCCGTGATTGCGTTTGACCCGGCATCACCGACTGAGATCGCAGCGGCCCAGCAGGCCTATGGCCGTGTTATCCGTCTTGCTATTGCTCTCGGTGGATCTGCTTCTGGCGAGCATGGGATTGGAGTGCTGAAACAGGACCACCTCGATGAGGAGCTTGGGCCGCAACTGCGCACCCTTCAGCGTGCGGTGAAAGCAGCGTTTGACCCGCATACGCTTCTGAACCCGGGCAAAAAGCTTTAAAGTAACGGCCGTTATGGCGTGAGCTCAATGAGGGTGAAACTTGCGCCAGTTGGATCAATGGCCTGAGCGATTCGTCCGAATGGTGAACCGGTGACGGACTGGGTGAGGTGCCCGCCCAGTTGAGTGATCAGAAACGCCGATTCGTCCGCGTCAGCGACGGCGAAATACACCACCCACTGCGATCGGTCGTTGGTGTGCGGCCAGGGGGTCTCAAGAATTCCGGCCACACGGTGGGTGCCAAGACCCAGAGTGACCATCCGGAAACCTTCGGTATCGCCGA
Source organism: Glaciihabitans sp. (assembly GCA_036008825.1). Lineage (GTDB taxonomy): Bacteria > Actinomycetota > Actinomycetes > Actinomycetales > Microbacteriaceae > Glaciihabitans. The sequence goes on along the minus strand of DASYMY010000417.1, from coordinate 1,310 downwards.
ACGGCTCCGGTTTCCAATCGAAGGCTTGCTCATAGAAGCTAACGGCGTCTGCGAAGTGCGGTGTGTGTAGCTCAAACCAGACGGGGGTTCCGGCCTCGCCGCTGAGCTGAATGCCGGTGTGTGTGCCCGGCTGCCACGCGCCCACGGTTGCTCCGGTGATGTCAACCGACATCACAACGCTGCCGAAATCGGCCACCTTGTCATGCACAAAGACTTGGCCACCATTGGCGAGGACACTCGCTGCGGTGTCGTCAGCATCGGTCGTAGCTAAATACACCATCCACGCGTCCGGAGCATCTCCGGTGTTCGCGGCGAGCCCGGCAACCAGACGATGGTGTCTGAAAAAGTTTACGTAGCCACCGAATTCCGGCCCGGCCTGCGTAGCTGTCCATCCGAAGAGGCGAGTGTAAAAGCGCAGCGCTTGTTCGGGGTCAGAGCTGAGCAGGTCAATCCAAATCGGGGCACCGGGAAGAAGTGGAGGAGAAGCCATGTCACACCTTCAACGCCCCAACCGCTGATAGCCATTCGCGTAAGTGGGGACCGTGTACGTCAGCGGCATTCGAGAACTTCACAACGGCCATCGCACTACTGCCGGTCGACTGGAGTAATCCGGTTGAATCGTCAATGTCTTGACCGCGCCAAAACATCACAGTGACCCAATCGCGATAGGCCTTGAACCCCGCCACCGGCACCGTGTTGTCCAACCACACCGGATGTCCATGCCACATTTGACCCGTCGCCTCCTGCAAGGTGGCGTCCATATGATCTCGGACTGTTATTGCGACGGACTTCAGCGGTTCGTTTATGCCACTGATGTATTTATCGATCGTGGAACCGGGCATACACAACCTTCTCTCGCGCTCCGCGGGAATGCCCAGGTTTCAAGCCCTGCGACATGGCCTTGAAGTAATCCTGTCCTATAGAGCACCTCGGGCCAAGGCCCTGTGGATAGGAAATCTCTGCAGTTCATCGCGCGGTTCATGGCGTTGGTGTGCGAGGAAGGGCAGTTCATCGTGGAGAATGGAATAGCGTCGCACCGCAGGCAATCGCAGAAGGCAGGACCCCACCATGAACGGCATCGCATTCATCGCATCCCTCGTACTCTTTATCGGGGGCATCGCATTGTTCGGTTATGCCTTCGAAGCCGTCGGGTTTGAGACCCTTGTATTCAGCGCCGGAATCATCGCCATTGTCGCGTCCATCATGATTCCGTTCCACGTCCTCAAACGCACCGACAGCTAACCCTCTGGCAAGCAGGGCCGACAACGGCCAGTGCACCGGCGGTCGAGCCGAGCGCACATTGCGACACC
>DASYMY010000416.1:0-4254 GCA_036008825.1 Glaciihabitans sp. | reverse complement strand
GAGGAGGTAGTGGAGAAGAACGGTATCAAGAAGACCGTTCGTATCCGTTACGCCAAGAAGTCGGGTGAGGACCTGTAATGACGAACACCGAAACTGCCGCGCCGGCTGTCAAAGCTCAGCCGCGCCTTAAGCAGAAGTACCGCGCAGAGATCTCTGCTCAGCTCATGAAGGACTTCAACTTCACCAACGTGCACCAGGTGCCCGGACTGGTAAAGATTGTTGTCAACACGGGTGTCGGCGAAGCTGCGCGCGATGGCAAGATCATCGACGGTGCCGTCAAGGACCTCACGGCCATCACCGGCCAGAAGCCTCAGGTCACCAACGCACGTAAGTCCATCGCGCAGTTCAAACTGCGCGAGGGCCAGCCGATTGGCGCCCACGTGACGCTTCGCGGCGACCGTGCCTGGGAATTCCTGGACCGTCTGCTGTCGTTGGCACTTCCTCGTATCCGCGACTTCCGCGGCCTGTCGGACAAGCAGTTCGATGGCCGTGGCAACTACACCTTCGGCCTCACGGAACAGTCCATGTTCCACGAGATCGATCAGGACCGCATTGACCGTGTTCGTGGTTTCGACATCACTGTTGTGACCACAGCTCGTAACGATGACGAGGGCCGCGCGCTGCTTAAGGCGCTTGGTTTCCCGTTCCGTAACGCAGAGAACACACCCTCCTAACCTGCAACACCGATCGCCTAGGTCGGCAGCCGTGTACCGGCTGTCGAAACCAGGCGAGTTAAGGAAACAAACGCAATGACAATGACAGATCCGGTCGCAGACCTGCTGACCAGACTGCGCAACGCTAACTCGGCGTCTCACGAATCCGTGTCCCTGCCGAGTAGCAAGCTCAAGACCAACATTGCCGAGATTCTGAAGTCCGAGGGCTTCATTTCCGGCTGGAAGCTCGAAGAGGCCCGCGTCGGACAGACGCTGACCATCGACCTCAAGTACGGCCCGAACCGTGAGCGCTCCATCGTGGGCATCAAGCGCGTATCGAAGCCGGGACTGCGCGTTTATGCGAAGTCCACCGAGATCCCCAAGGTCTTCGGTGGCCTTGGTGTCGCCATCCTGTCGACCTCCTCCGGTCTGCTTACAGACCGCCAGGCCACCAAGAAGGGCGTAGGTGGGGAAGTCCTCGCCTACGTGTGGTAACCCGTCATGTCGCGTATTGGAAGACTTCCTATCCCGATCCCCGCTGGGGTCGACATCACGGTTGACGGCTCCGCTGTCACCGTCAAGGGCCCGAAGGGTGAGCTCAACCTCGCCGTCGCCAGCCCCATCGAGGTCAAGTTGGAGGACGGCCAGATTCTGGTCACCCGCCCCGACGACGAGCGCGCTTCGCGTTCGCTGCACGGCCTCACCCGTACCCTCATCGCCAACCAGATCATTGGTGTGACGGAAGGGTACAAGAAGGGGCTCGAAATCGTTGGTACCGGTTACCGCGTAGCAGCAAAGGGCGAGTCCATTGAGTTCGCACTCGGCTTCTCGCACTCCATCACCGTTGCTCCGCCCGCCGGCATTAGCTTCACCGTCGAGGGCAACAACAAGCTGACTGTCAGCGGTATCGACAAGCAGGCCGTCGGCGAAGTCGCGGCCAACATTCGTAAGTTGCGCAAGCCAGAGCCCTACAAGGGCAAGGGCGTGCGTTACGCAGGCGAGGTAGTCCGCCGCAAGGCCGGAAAGAGTGGTAAGTAATCATGGGTCTCGGAACTAGAGGCAAGAGCAAGTCGGCCGCAAAGGGCCGCAGGCACGCTCGTCTTCGCAAGAAGGTTGTTGGCACCGAGGCGCGTCCGCGTCTGGTTGTCACGCGTTCGGCCCGCCACGTATTCGTGCAGGTTGTTGATGACAGCAAGGGTTTCACCCTCGCATCCGCATCAACGCTTGAGGCTGACATGCGCACCTTCGATGGCGACAAGACGGCTAAGGCACGTAAGGTCGGCGAACTCGTCGCCGCACGCGCCAAGGAAGCCGGCATTGAAGCCGTTGTATTTGACCGTGGTGGTAGCAAGTACGCGGGTCGCGTAGCTGCTATTGCTGAGGGAGCTCGAGAGGGTGGACTAGACCTGTGAGCACCGAAACCAACAAGGAGCAGAACGTGGCTGCTGAAGCCCCCCAGGCGGTTACCGCCGACGCTGTGGCAACACAGACCGTCGTCGACGCGCCCGCTACCGACGTCACGAACGAGCCTCGCGAGGCCCGCCGTGGCGGACGTGAGCGCAGCCCGAGCCGTGACCGTGGTTCGAGGGACTCTGAAAAGAGCCAGTTCCTCGAGCGCGTTGTCACCATCAACCGCGTGTCCAAGGTCGTCAAGGGTGGTCGTCGCTTTAGCTTCACCGCTCTCGTCGTCGTCGGAGACGGCAACGGACTGGTGGGTGTCGGTTACGGCAAGGCCCGCGAAGTCCCCACCGCCATCTCCAAGGGTGTTGAGGAAGCGAAGAAGAACTTCTTCCGCGTTCCCCGCGTCGCCGCAACGATTCCTCACCCCGTCCAGGGTGAAGCCGCTGCCGGCGTTGTACTGCTGCGTCCCGCCGCTGCAGGTACCGGTGTTATCGCCGGTGGTCCTGTCCGCGCGGTACTCGAGTGTGCAGGCATCCACGATGTTCTGAGCAAGTCGCTCGGTTCCTCGAACACGATCAACATCGTGCACGCCACGGTCGCTGCGCTCAAGCAGCTTGAGGAGCCTCGCGCGGTCGCCGCACGTCGTGGCCTCGAGCTCGAAGATGTCGCACCCGCCCGTCTGGTACGCGCAGATGCAGACGCTCGTAGCGCTGCGGCAACCGCAAAGGCAGGTGTCTGATGGCCCGCCTGAAGATTACCCAGATCAAGTCCAAAATTAGTGAGAAGCAGAACCAGCGCGACACGCTTCGCAGCCTGGGCCTTCACCGCATCAGTGATGTTGTTGTTCGTGAGGACAACAAGCAGAACCGCGGCTACGTGAAGACCGTTGCTCACCTGGTAAAGGTCGAGGAGATTGACTAATGGCTGACGAAAAGGAAGCTAAGAAGGCCCCCGCTAAGGCAACTGCCGCAGCGACCAAGGCACCTGCAAAGGCTGCCGCAACCAAGGCTCCCGCAGCGAAAAAGGAGACCAAGGCACCTGCTGCCAAGGCTCCCGCCGCTGAAAAGGCGACCACCACCACTGCAGCGAAGAAGAAGGCCGCGTCTGAGGACGTCGTCGCTCCTCGCCCGCAGGTCCTCAAGGTGCACCACCTTCGCCCAGCTGCTGGCGCGAAGAAGGCCCGCACCCGTGTTGGCCGTGGTGAAGGTTCCAAGGGTAAGACTGCTGGCCGTGGTACCAAGGGTACAAAGGCTCGCTACGCGATGCGTGTTGGCTTCGAAGGTGGTGGCGTTAACTTCGTTATGCGCACCCCGAAGCTGCGCGGGTTCAAGAACCCGTTCCGCGTCGAGTACCAGGTTGTCAACCTGGAGAAGCTTGCCGAGCTCTACCCGACCGGTGGCGATGTCACCATCAGCGACCTCGTCGCTAAGGGTGCCGTTCGCAAGAACGAAAAGGTCAAGGTTCTTGGCCAGGGCGAAATTGCGGTTAAGCTGAACGTTGCAGTCGACAAGGTCTCCGGCTCAGCAGAGCAGAAGATTGTCGCCGCAGGCGGAACCATTAAGTAATTACACGCACTAGCGTGGTGAGTGGCCTAACCGGTCATCACAGGTGATTGGTCTGAAGCCGGCGTGCAGAATTGCACGTCGGCTTCACCCACACCCAACCCGAAATAGCAGGAGGCCTTGTGTTTAGAGCTGTCGCGCGGATCTTCCGCACGCCCGATCTTCGTCGGAAGATCGGATTTACGCTCGGCATTGTCGCGCTGTTCCGCCTCGGGTCTTTTATCCCGTCGCCGTTCGTCGACTTTGGAAATGTTCAGATGTGTCTCGCGAGCAACGCGGGAACAACAGGTCTGTACGAACTCGTCAACCTGTTCAGCGGCGGCGCTCTGCTGCAGCTCTCCATCTTTGCCCTCGGCATCATGCCGTACATCACGGCATCGATCATCGTGCAGCTTCTGCGCGTGGTCATCCCACACTTTGACACCCTCTACAAAGAGGGGCAGTCCGGCCAGGCCAAGCTGACGCAGTACACGCGTTACCTCACCATCGCCCTCGGCGTTCTGCAGTCCACCACTCTTATTACCGTCGCCCGCAGTGGTGCCCTCTTTGGCACAAGCACCGGTGTTCCCGAGTGCACTGCGCTTCTGACGGACGACTCCTGGTACGCCATCATGCTGATGGTTATCACGATGACCGCC
>DASYMY010000415.1:0-2041 GCA_036008825.1 Glaciihabitans sp. | reverse complement strand
GCGGCCTCTACATTGCCTCCGCCGTTGGTTCTCCCGCCGCCGGTCGCCTCGCCGATATGTTTGGGGCCCGCCGGGTGTATTTGGTGGGGCTCATCCTGGTGATGATCGCCTCCGTCGCCGGGCCCTTTATGCCCACCGTCGAATGGTTGGTCGCCGACCGGGTGGTGCTGGGCCTTGGGGCATCCATCCACTTTCCGGCCGCCATGGCGATCATCCGACAGCAGGCCGAGAAGAGAAACGAAACCGCTGTCGGCGCGCTCGGCATCATCGCCGTGTGTGGGCAAACTTCCGCAGCGCTTGGCCCCACCCTCGGCGGACTTGTTGTTGTGCTCTGGGGCTGGCAGGGCATTTTCTGGATCAACATTCCCCTGGTGCTGCTGTCGTTCCTCTGGGTGGCCCTCACTGTTCCTGCCGATGCTCCACGGATACGCACCAGCATTCTCAGTACCATCCGCTCAATCGACCCGCTCGGAATGCTGCTCTTCGTCGCCGCTATTGTGCTGCTGATGCTCGGGCTGCTGTCGCTCGAAGGCGAACCCCAGTGGTTGCTCTTCCTCGCTTTTATCCCGGTCGCTAGCCTCTTTGTGCTGCGCGAACTGACCACACCTGGTCCGTTTGTTGACGTGCGGCTGATGATCAGCCACCGCCAATTCGCCTTCACCCTGGGCCGCGCGGTGCTCACCTTCATCTCGTTCTACAGCATCTTTTACGGGCTGCCCCAGTGGTTAGAAGCCTCGCGAGGGCTGAACGCGGCGAGCGCAGGCTTGCTGATGCTGCCCGTCTTCGCGGTGGGGGTGCTGTCGACAATTGTTGCCACCCGATTGGGACGGCGGATGCAACCGCGAATGCTGCTGGTCTTCGGAACCGCTGCCATGGTTGTTGCCGGTGGGTTGCTCGCGCTTCTGGCGAGCACTAGCTCCCCCATCTGGTTGCTCGCGCTGATTAGTGTGCTGCTGGGTATCCCGAACGGGTTCAACAACCTCGGCAATCAGATCATTTTGCACAACAGTGTCCCCGGAGACAGCGCGGGGGCCGCCAGCGGCATCTACCGCACCGCGCAATACTTCGGCGCAGTGCTCTCGGCGGTGATCGTCGCGCACGTTATTGGCGTGGACCACACGCTGGGTGGCATCCGCTCTCTGGGGTATTGGATTGGCGGTTTGGGAGTGCTGATGCTCATCACCAACTTGATTGCCCTCTATCGAGGCCGTGGACGGATGGTTATTCAGCTATGACGAGTCTGTTTGAGCCGCTACAGCTGCGTGGGCTGAGCGTTCCGAATCGGGTGTGGGTCTCTCCCATGTGTATGTACGCCTGCGAGGAGGCAGCGGGAGTTGTGGGGGCCTGGCATGTTGCTCACTACGGGCAGTTCGCGATTGGTGGTGCCGGGCTGATTGTCACCGAGGCCACCGCGGTTACTCCGGAAGGGCGGGTCACGCCGGAGGATGCCGGGCTGTGGTCGGACGAGCACATCGCCCCATGGCGTGCGGTCACCGATGCGGTGCACGCGGCCGGATCCACCATTGCGGTGCAGCTCGCCCACGCCGGGCGTAAGGGCGGCAAGTTTCGTGGGCTGCCCGGGGACGAGTTTGCGGGAACCAGCGTTCCGGCGGAGCTGGGCGGTTGGACCACCCAAGGCGCCACGGACACGCCCTTCGGGCGCTACGCTGCCCCGGTTCAGGCCAGCACAACCACACTGCTGACCACCATTGCGGCATTTGCGGATGCCGCACGCCGCGCCGATCTGGCCGGCTTCGACGCCGTCGAGTTACACGGAGCGCACGGCTACCTGCTGCACGAGATGCTCTCCCCCGTCACCAACACTCGCGATGACGTGTGGGCCGGCAGCCGCGAGGCCCGCGAACGCTTTCTGCATGACACCGTGACTGCCGTGCGCGCGGTCTGGTCCGACCACAAACCGCTCATTGTGCGCCTGTCGGTTGAGGACGTGGTGGAGGGCGGCTCCACCGCTATCGACACCGCCGACCTTGCCCTGCGTCTCAAAGCTGCCGGAGTGGACTTGATCGACTGCTCATCCGGC
>DASYMY010000414.1:0-1987 GCA_036008825.1 Glaciihabitans sp. | reverse complement strand
GCGCGGCTTGGATGGGTCGAGGCATCCGCCGTTCAAGTCCGATGTTGGGCAGTGAGGTGTAGTTGTAGAAGTAACGCAACTCGAATTCGCGGCGCAGTTCAGGATCAGCAATGTGATCGACGCGCTCCCCCACCAATAGTGCGTCAGCGCGGCTGTCGACGATCTGCTGACGGAGTTCAGATAGTGGACGGATGGGGTAGTCCTGCTCGGATAGGAGCACTACCCAGTCCACGTCGAGGTGGGTGAGAATCCACCGGAAGACGCTCCATCGTGCGGCTTCGAGCGTCATATCGCCCCAGGTGATGGGCTGATCGCCTGCGAGGACGTATACCTGGTCGACATTGGCGAACAGGTCGGGATCGAGCTTGTTTTGAAAGACATCATGGCGGATGACGATTGGTGAATCGGGTTCGGCGTGGCGCAGTGTCAAGACCAGACGTAGCAGTTGTGCACCGGAACCGTAAGACGAAATGAAGTAAGCAATACGAACGGCCTCGGCAGAGGGAGGGACGTCGCTTGGGGGCGGGGCGGACTCTGTCATAAGAGTTCTCCTGTGGGTAAGGGGCAGCGGGTGAGCCGAGGCTATTCGATCCGCTGTTTACCGCATGCGGGTTGTCCACAGCCCCGCTTGGCTCCTTGGAAACGAAAAAAGCATCACCCCCGCAGTTCACAAACCGTGGGGGTGATGCTTGGGTCCACACCGAAGCGGGGTGGTGTTGGGGTGGGGCTACTCGATAGCGTCGAGGTCTGTTTCTAGGAGTGCGGCAAGTTCCTCGAGCGCCTGCTCGGCGCCATCACCTTCTGCCGCGAGTGTGACGACGTCACCGTGGGAGGCGCCGAGGCTCATGATCGACAGGATGCTCGCGGCGTTGAGCGGAGCACTGCCGTCTTTGCTGATGGTGATTGTCATGGACTGTTTGTTGACCGCATCAATGAACAGTGACGCGGGGCGGGCGTGAAGCCCAACACGACTGGCGATGGTGGCGTGGCGCTCGGCCATGAATCTCTCCTTGCGGTTGATGGAACGGGGACGTTACGCGGCGACGGGTACAGCTGCGGGTTCTGCGACAACGGCGGGCTGTTTGGTAGCCCACCGCTTGAGCGCGATGACCGTCAGAGCCGTGACTAGAGCGCCAATAGCGATGGCGAGCATAAAGATGCCGAAGTTTCCGATGGCGAAGAAGACGAACACACCGCCGTGTGGTGCCTGCGAGGTTACCCCCGCACCCATGATGATTGCTCCGGCCACACCACTTCCCAGGATGCTAGCGGGAATCACGCGCAGCGGGTCGGCTGCGGCGAAGGGGATTGCACCTTCGGAGATGAACGCGAGTCCGAGCGCCCATGCCGCCTTGCCGTTGTCGCGCTCAAGCGCGTTGAACTGTCGGCGGGCGATAACGGTGGCCAGGGCCATACCGAGCGGTGCGACCATTCCGGCGCCCATTACTGCTGCCATGATCATCCAGGGAGACGGGTTCTCGAAGCTTCCCGCGCCCAGGCCGGCGACGGCGAAGGCATAAGCGACCTTGTTGATGGGGCCTCCGAGGTCGGCACCCATCATCACACCGAGGATGATGCCGAGCAGGACGGCAGACACGCCGGTGAGAGACGACAGCCAGTCGGTGAGGCCGGTCATCAGAAGGGCGATGGGCCCACCAAGAAGGAGCAGCATCAGGCCGGACGCGATGATCGAGCCGAAGAGCGGGATGATTACAACGGGCATCAGTCCGCGTAGCCAGTTGGGTACCTGCAGGCGTCCGATGGCGTATGCGGCGCCACCGGCGATCAGACCACCAATCAGTCCGCCGATGAACCCGGCGTTCATCAGTAGAGCTACCGCGCCAACGGTGAATCCCGGTGCGATACCGGGCCGGTCAGCGATGGCGTAGGCAATGTAGCCGGCCAGTACCGGAACCAAAAAGCCCATCGAGGTGGAGCCGATCATAAACGCGACAGCGCCGAGGTAGGTGGCTAAACCACCGGCGGG
>DASYMY010000413.1:0-1746 GCA_036008825.1 Glaciihabitans sp. | reverse complement strand
CGATGACACAGTCTTTTTTTGTGTCTCCGACGACGTCGTGCAGGTCGAGGGCGACTACGTGATCACCTTGGTGCCTAATCGCGAAACGTCGAGCCGACTGCTGCAGAACGCACTCAACCCACTCCCGCGCTCGGCGGTTGCATGATCGGCCCTCGTGGCCAATCCGCACTGCACCGTCGAGCCACCGAAGAGAAGAAGGTCATGAGCCAAGATCAAAAAGTTGTGGGTTACCTGCCGGGCGGCTGGGACATGTTTCACGTCGGCCACCTGAACATCATCTTGCGGGCGAGAAAGCTGTGTGACGAGCTCATTGCCGCGGTCGTGAGCGACGAGGTGTTGTTCAGTGTGAAGAACAAGCATCCGGTCGTGCCGCTTGAGGAGCGGATGGAGATGGTGGCATCTTTGAAGATCGTCGACCGGGTTGTCCCAGACTTCACCAACAACAAGGTGGACGCCTGGAAGCGGTACCGCTTCGACGTGATCTTCAAAGGTGATGACTGGCGCGGAACTGCGAAGGGTCTAAAGCTCGAGGCTGACATGGCCACCGTTGGCGTCGAGGTTCGGTACTTCCCGTACACCTCTCACACGTCAAGCTCGGCACTGCGAGAGCTCATCACTCAGCGAGTGTGATGTGAGCTTTCGCTCAAGAGGTCTGATCTTGAGTTAGGGCAAGTAACCCTGTGGTGTGAACCACAGGGTTACTTGAGTTTACCGGCTAGGGGAAAGTCACAGCACGGGCAACCAAACGCCTCCGTCTGGGCGTCAATCAACACGAAACAGGGGCCTAGCACCCAAAAAGCCGGCAGCACGGCACATGTGGCGAGTCTCATATCACGATCTGATCTCAATGGTCGTAGACGAGGCGCTACGCAGGATACTCTTACACCGCCTGGATTTCACGGGGGAGTTAGATCGAGGCAACGGAAAGTTCATCACTCGTCGCAGAGTGGGAACACATTCTTTTCGATCCGCGGCCCACGGTCGCGATCCCCCTCCACCCAGGTAGTCGTCAGCGGGGGCGACGTACTCATCGGGGGATGTTAAGAATGGAACAGCAGAACAGCACCGTGTTGCTTTCACCGGTGCCAAGTGTCTTCACCGGCAGCACTGGGCCGACCAGCACGGACGTGCTCGGCGGCCCGGCACCGAACGACATCAGGGCCGACGCCTCGACCGAGCTGGGTGGTCGCCCACGGACATCGAACGACGCGACCGATCCCGGCTTCCGAGACGAGTACGCGCTACCCGCCTTCACCGACCTGGCGCCGCGTGCGCGGTCTGCTCGGTTCTCAGTCTGGAGCCGGCGGTACATGGCCTGCGTCATCGGCCTGGACATGCTCGTCGGGGTGGTGGCCGTGGCAGTCTCCCTGTGGGGCGGCCCTTTCAACTTCTCTCCGGTCAAGAACGCCATCCTGATGGCGGCGGCACCGTTGCTCTGGCCCATCGCCATCGCGTCCACCCGGGGTTACGACCGGACCCGCGTCGGAGTTGGCGGCGACGAGATGCGTGCGGTCGCCAGGGCCGGCGGCTTGGCCATCATCATCGGCGCCTTCCCGGCTGGACTCATGAACAGGATCGGCCTGCTGACCCTCGGGGTGGTGGCAGTCCCGATCGCGGTCTGCCTGAGCGTTGCCACCCGGTTCGTCGCTCGCAAGGTGTTGCATGCTCTGCAGCGCCGGGGCAAGAGTGTCCGGAGCGTCCTGGTGGTGGGCAGCGCGGCCGGCGCGGCCGACCTGAGCCGGATGC
>DASYMY010000412.1:0-1601 GCA_036008825.1 Glaciihabitans sp. | reverse complement strand
CAAGGATTCGATTCGTTCGATCCCACGTTTAGAGCCCATCGCGCGACGGAGCAGATCCGCGTCTTCACCCGTGCACCCGCCAACGGCCATCGCCACCTGCATAAGCTGTTCCTGGAAAACGGGAACACCCAGTGTGCGCTCGAGGGGTTCCTTCAATTTGGGATGCAGGTAGGTCACTTCCTCCAGCCCCAATTTGCGCCGCACAAACGGATGCACGGCGCCACCTTGAATGGGACCAGGACGCACCATCGCGATCTCCACCACCAGGTCGTAGAACCGGCGGGGTTGCAGACGGGGCAGCAAACCCATTTGGGCGCGGGACTCCACCTGAAACACCCCGACGGCATCTGCCCGGCAGAGCATGTCGTAGACGCCCGCCTCCTCTTTGGGGATTGTCTCCAAAGTCCACTCTTCCCCCAGCACATCACGGGCAAGATCGAAGGTGTGCTGAAGCGCCGCCAGCATCCCTAACCCCAAAAGGTCAAACTTGACCAACCCCATCCAGGCGCAGTCATCTTTATCCCACTGCAGCACCGTGCGACCATCCATACGACCGTGCTCGATAGGGCACACTTCCCCAACCGGGCGATCGGTCAGCACCATTCCGCCGGAGTGGATCCCCATGTGCCGCGGAAAAGTGAGTACCTGACGGGCAAGGGAAACCACTTCCTCGGGGATATCGTGCTCCTCACTGGATGTGAGGGCGCCCCAGCGCTCCACCTGCTTTGACCAGGCATCCTGTTGCCCAGGGCTGTGTCCCAATGCTTTGGCCATGTCCCGGACCGCAAACTTGGGTCGATAGCTGATCACGTTGGCCACCTGTGCTGCGTTTAACCGTCCATATTTTTCGTACACGTATTGAATAACTTCTTCACGCCGATCGGAGTCGAAGTCAACATCAATATCGGGCTCCTCATCGCGCATGCTTGATAAGAATCGTTCGAATGGGAGATCGTAAAAAATGGGATCAACGGCAGTGACCTTGAGGAGGTAGCACACCGCGGAATTTGCGGCAGACCCCCGCCCTTGGCAGAGGATTCCCCGCCGGCGGGCGAACGCGACGATATCGTGCACAATCAAGAAATACCCGGGGAAATCTTTCTTTTCGATCACCTCCAGTTCGCGTTCGATGCGCGCACGGTTTTTATCGCTCAATCCGGGATAACGCTCAGCTGCTCCCTCCCACACCAATTTGCGCAACCAACTCATGGGGGTGTGCCCAGCAGGAACCTCCTGCTTCGGCAGCCCGGGCCGGGCCCGGCGCAATTCGAAGCTGAGGTCGTCTGCTATCTCGACGGTACGTTCAACCGCTCCCGGGTACCGGGAGAACCGACGGCTCATCTCGAGCCCACTGCGCAAATACGCACCCCCTGAGGACGGCAACCACCCGTCCATATCGTCCAGGCTGCGGCGTGCTCGGACGGCGGAAAGTGCGCTGGCCAGTTTGTGCTGCTGTGGGGTGGCGTAATGCACGTTGCCGGTAGCGACCGTGGACAGGTTTCGAGATTGCGCAATAGACGCCAAGACGTCGTTGTGAGTGCTGTCGAGCGGATTTCCGGAGTCCATCAACTCCACCACCACGTTGTCTGGACCAAATAAGT
>DASYMY010000411.1:0-3323 GCA_036008825.1 Glaciihabitans sp. | reverse complement strand
GTCGTTCTGAGAATTGCCGTGCATCGGACGGTCGTCGTTGTCACGGGGGATCAGGAACGCCGGAACACACGCCGACAGAGTAAGGGCGGTGATCAGCAGTGTTGCTGCGATAAGGGAAGGACGTCTGAAGTTCATGATGGTTGGTCCGATCTGATCGATCGAAGGCAACCATAGATCCGGATGCTCCTTGCGTCAACGGGCCACGGCTGCCAAACACCGGCACGTTTGAGACGTGCCGGTGCTTGGCGCACGGCCGCGTGTTTAGTGCTCGATGTCGCGGGTTTCTCTCTCCGCAGCTGCAGCACGAGTCTTGCGGTAGTGACTGTTGCGCACAGCCAGGATGGAGCCACCGATCACGGCTGCCAAAGCGGAACCAACGAGTACACCCACCTTGACGGTGTCTTCGGACGCGCTACCGGCGCCAAAGGACAGGTCTCCGATCAGCAGAGAGACGGTGAAGCCGATACCGGCAACAAACGAGAGCCCGAGGATGTCGATCCACTTGATGCTGGAGTCCTTGTTGAGGCCGGGAATACGGGTGACGAGCCAGGTGAACACCGTGATACCGACGGACTTTCCGACGATGAGGGCAACAATGATTCCAAGTGCGACCGAGTCGGAGAGGGAGGCTTGCAGTCCGGCGAAACCACCAATGGTGACTCCGGCGGAGAAGAAGGCAAAGACAGGTACGGCGAAGCCCATGGAGACTGGGTTCCAGCGGTGGGCGAAGTGGTGGGCAAGCCCGGAGTAGACGGGTTGGCCATTGTCATCGACTCCGGTCTGCACGCGGGCACGCTGGCTGGCGAGGACCGGTACGGCGAAGCCGAGGAGCACACCGGCGACGGTGGCGTGGATGCCAGCGGCGTGGACAAGAGCCCAGGTGGCGAAGGCAAGAGGGAGGAGGATCCACCAGGCTCGGACTCCACGCTGGACGGCGAAGGCGAACAGGGCTAGCGGCAGGAGGGCGACACTGAGCGGGAGGAAGGCAATCTCGTCGGTATAGAAGACGGCGATGATACTGATGGCGAGTAAGTCGTCGACTACGGCAAGGGTGAGCAAAAAGACTCGAAGTGCTGGTGGCAAGAACTTGCCGACCACGGCAATAACAGCGACCGCGAAGGCGATGTCAGTTGCGGTGGGGATGGCCCAGCCGCGGAGAGCTTCGGCTCCAGAGTCAATGTTGATGAGGGCGTAGATACCGGCGGGCAGGAGAACACCGCCGATGGCTGCTGCGACGGGAACTGCTGCGGCACGCGGGTTGCGCAGGCTTCCGGCAACGAACTCTTCTTTTAGTTCGAGGCCAACAACAAAGAAGAAAATGGCAAGCAAGCCGTCAGCCGCCCAGGCTCCGACACTGAGGTTCAGGTGTCAGGCTTCGATACCGAAAGTGAAGTCACGAACGGACTCGTAGCCGCTAAACAGCGGGCTGTTTGCCAGTACAAGGGCGAGGGCTGTCGCTGTCAGGAGGAGGATGCCGCCGACGGTGTCCTGCGTGATGACGCGGACGAACTTCTCACCAAACGAGGTGGGCTGGGTCGATGGGGTGGTGACTTTATTAGACATGGGAGTCTTTCGCTCTGCAGGAATGTGTGGGGTGCGTGCACCTCCACCCTGAGAGCAGAAACCTGCGTAGGGGAGATGCTAGAGCCGCGCTGGCGGCGGGCAGCCCGCAATTTCGCCGTGCGCAAGAGTGCCCCACGAGCTCGTCCACCCATTGGTTCCCGTAGCGCGCTTGGTCAGCAGCAGCGCATTCGGGTATGCCGCGTTCGCCACACGGCGAGCACGTGACATACGGGGAGACGGAAAAGTAGACATCCCTTCTAGTCTATCGAAGCCGGATGTGAAACTACCTGGGCGGTGGCGGAAACCTATGGGGATTGCTTGCGTGATTGACTTGGCCCATGACTCGCGACGACGCAGGACCTATCCCGGACTTCGACCTGGAGGGCCTTCGGGCGTCGATCCTCAAACACACTGACGGTGAGGTCGACGACAGCATCCCGGAGCTCGCTTCCGCAGAACCGGACTTGTGTGGTTTAGCGGTGGTCGATGAGAACGGGAAGCTGCGCTCGACGGACGACGCGGCGCTTGAGTTCTCGATCCAATCTGCGGTGAAACCGTTTGTGTACGCACTTGCCTTGGTTGATGGTGGCGACAGTGTGCTGAAAGCCGTTGGCACGGAACCCACGGGTGAGGCCTTCGACGCCGTCCTCCTGGAGAGTGACACTGGGCGTCCGCCAAACCCAATGGTGAACGCTGGCGCTTTACTCACCGCGAATCTTGTTGACGGCAAGGGGCCCGATGCAAAGTTCGAACGCATTCTTGCCGGGTTGTCCGCGTTCGCTGGAACGGAATTGCACATTGATACGGATGTGAGCCAGTCCGAGAAGTTCCTCGGCGACCGCAACCGAGCCCTCGGCTACCTGATGCGGTCGATGGGAACCCTCGAAGAAGACGTTGATGACGCCATCTCGGTTTATGCCCGTGCATGCTCCGTGGTGGTCACCGCTGAACTGCTGGCGGTGATGGGTGCGACCCTCGCGTTTGGTGGACGAAACCCGCAGACGGGCAAACAGGTTGTGCCCATGGAGGTTGTCACCACCGTGCTCAGTGTGATGGCGACCTGCGGAATGTACGACGGCTCCGGGCGGTGGATGCGCCGCGTCGGCCTTCCTGCCAAGTCCGGTGTTGCCGGTGGGCTCGTTGCCAGTGTGCCGTGGCAGATGGGAATTGGTGTGTACAGTCCGCCGCTCGACGAAGAGGGCAACTCAGTGCGCGGGGTTCTGGCCTGCGAGCGTATGTCTGACGAGCTCGGGCTGCACATGTTTGGTGAGCGCCGCTAACGCGCGTGTCACCTTCCATGGTGGTGGGTTGAACCAAACAAAAAAGGAGCCGCTTTCAGAGCGGCTCCTTTTGTGGTCTTGCGGTATTTCTTTGTTTCACTCGGTCGGGGTGGCGGGATTCGAACCCACGACCTCCTCGTCCCGAACGAGGCGCGCTACCAAGCTGCGCCACACCCCGAGTGCATCGCGTAAAACTAGCTAAACGCTGGCCTTACGTGAACCTCGTCAAGAATAGCTGAAATCTCGAGCGGTTAACGTCACTACGACAGCTTCTGGCGGACATGCGAACCGAACAGGGGCGTAGATCGAGGTTCCGAGGCCCGCCGAGACGTTCAAATAGGCGGAATGCCCGGTGTGCTCCCACACACTCAAACCCGATGCCTGTTCCCTGGGCAAATCACAATTCGTGACAAGCGCAGGGACCTTCGGAATGCGAACCTGTCCGCCGTGGGTGTGGCCCGCGAAGATGGCATCCGCTCC
>DASYMY010000410.1:0-2509 GCA_036008825.1 Glaciihabitans sp. | reverse complement strand
CTGCCGTTGGTGGTTGACGCTGTGATCGTCCTCTCAGCGAATCGGTCACTGGGCACATCATCGGTGGTCACCGAACCGTTCACCGTTTCTGCGTTGACAAAATAGTCAAATCCATCGGTGGGGACGCGAACCGTTACGGCTCCGTTGGTGGTATCAGCGATAACAGTGGACGGTGCCGTGTCGAAGTCCAAATCTATTCGGCCATTGGTAGTTGAGACGGTGACCTGGTCCGATCGGCCGTCTTCTACGACGATTGTTCCGTTGGTGGTGCGCAGAGCGAGACTGCCCGCGGGTTCACTGACGTTGATCGACCCGTTTGTGGTTCGAAGTGACAGCGGACTTGAGAGCTCTGACGCGGTGATTCGCCCGTTGCTGCCGCGGGCTTGAACGGGCATGTTCTCCGGAACTTGAATGATGATCTGGACTGAGCAGAATCCAAAAAACCGGTTGCGGCACCCGCCCGAAATCGAGGTGACGTTATTTTCTGTCACCGTCGTCACCTCAGGGGTTGGCCCCAGATAAAAACCGCGCACTCTTACTTCGACTTCGTCGGTAGAGGTGGATTCAAACTGTAGTGACGCGTTGCGGACGTCCACATCGAGTTGACGTCCAGCCACAACCGACTCAGCGGTGTTCAGGGTTGTGCCTCGGAAGCCGATGACGGCGGCGGTGACTCCTGCGGCCAGGGCTATTAGGACAAGGGGTAGGACAACAAAAAGAAGTAGCTTCACAAACAGCGGCATTCCCCGCGACTTCGCCTCGGGAGCAGCAGAATCAGGTTCTGCGGTGGGGTCCGGCGCGATTGCGCGGTCGGGGCCGCCCGGCGTAGACGGTTCTTGTGGCGTTTCAGGGGTGCCGGGCGGTTGTGGGGGACCGGCCGGGGGTGGTGTCGTTGACATATTCCCAACTCCTTCTGGCGGTGAGGTGACCAGCGTGTTTGGAGGCTAAGACCCGAGCTTCAGCTCCGTCAAGGACGAAAGTCCCGTTCATGCGCTTGGGCCGATGTCGGCTGGCCCAACTAGCCTGAGCGGTATGAAGATCCTGCACACGTCGGACTGGCATATCGGTCGTACCTTCCATGGCCACCCAACACTCGCGGCGCTGCGCGAGGTCTTGAGTGCGCTCGTCACGGTGGTGGCCGAGAACTCGGTTGACGTTGTTGTTGTGTCCGGGGACATCTTCGACTCAGCAACTCCCGCTGCCGAAAATTACACGGTGCTGACGAGTGTTCTCCGCGATATCCGGGCGACGGGAGCCGTAGTGGTGATGACCAGTGGTAACCACGACTCGGCAACCCGATTGGGGTTCCAGTCCGAGTTCGCTGAGCTTGCCGGTATTCACATTGTCACTCGGCATGAACAGAGCACCGTTCCCATCACGGTCCAGGACGAGCATGGTCCGGTGCACTTCTTCGGGATACCGTTCCTGGAACCCGCGCTCATTCGCCATCACTATCCCGAGGTCGAACTGCGTACCCACAGCCAGGTGCTCACTTTTGTAATGACGCGGATCCGCTCGGAACTCGCCGACCGTCCTGGGCGGTCGATTGTTCTGTCCCACTGTTTTGCGGTTGGAGTCGCTGAGAGCAGTTCAGATGTGGAACGAGATATCACCGCCGGAGGACTGGACTTTGTTCCACTCGGTGCGTTTGATGGGCCCGACTATGTTGCGCTCGGGCACATCCATGGTCGAGCCCAATTGAGCGACCGCGTTCGATATTCGGGCGCTCCGCTTCACTATTCGTTCTCCGAAGCGGACAAGGTGCGAGGCGCATGGCTAGTCACACTCGATAAGAACGGTCTTTCATCGACCGAGTGGGTTGATCTTCCAGTTCCGCGTCCGCTTGCAGTAGTGACCGGTGAACTCGAGGAACTCTTGGACAGCGAGCAATACGCCAAACACGAAGATGAGTGGGTGTCAGCCATCCTCACTGACCGCGTTCGCCCTCTCGACGGTATGCGCAGACTTCAGGCCCGTTTTCCGTTCTGCGTCTCTCTTGAGCACCGTCCCGCTGAGATCGACGACCGTGCTCCCGGGACCTATCGGGAACGTATCAAATTGAAGAGCGACCATGAGATTGTCGGAGGCTTTTTGGAGCACGTACGCAACGGTGTCGGACCGAACCAATACGAAAGCGAACTCATCGCGGAGATACTCGCTGAGCAGACCAGCCGTGAGGGGAACAAGTGAGAATCAAGACGCTCGCGCTGGCAGGGTTCGGCCCGTATCGCAGTCGTCAATTCGTTGATTTTGAGCGGTTCCAGGATGATGGAATCTTCCTGATCAGCGGCAAAACAGGCGCAGGTAAATCAAGCATTCTTGACGCAATTTGTTACGCGCTTTACGGCAGTGTTCCGCGTTTTGACAGCACTCAACAGCACCTCCGGAGCGACCACTGCCAGCCCGGTGATCCCAGTTTCGTTGAACTTATTTTTCGTGTGCACGATGTCGATTACCGGATCACCCGAACTCCGGAATACGAGCGACCAGCAAAACGCGGCGGAGGCGT
>DASYMY010000409.1:0-2190 GCA_036008825.1 Glaciihabitans sp. | reverse complement strand
CTGATACCCACCTGCACGCTGCCAACGGCACGGGCGCCCAGATCGTCGATGACGGCGTAGCGAAAGGTGTCAGTTCCTGCGGAGTAATCCCCCGCTCGGTAGGTGATGCTGCTGGGACCCACCGCGACCACTTCACCACGCTCCGGGCTGGAATCTTGGCCGAGCAGTTGAACAGTGTCGCCGTCAGGGTCAATGCCCGATAGCGGGATAGGAATTTCTACGGTGGCGCCCGCCAGAACCCGGCCTTGAACGGTTCGTGGTACCGGGGCTGAGTTGGTGTCTGCGTTGGCTTCGCGAACGTTGATGCGCACCTCGGCGCGTGCACTCTGCCCGTCACTACCTTCGATCTCGTAGATGGCGACAAAGTTGCCCGTGCGATCGGGGGCGAGGTAGCGCAGCATCGAGCCGGAGGTGAACAACAGTCCCGCATCTGCCGGGAGGTCTTGCGCCAATGTCGGCAGTAAGGTGAGCTCCGCGCCGTCAGGGTGCTGGTCGTTGGCGAGCACCGGAATATTGATGGCGGCGCCCACCCGAACGGTAATTTCATCGTCCACCGCGATGGGCGGCTGTAGCGTCGCCGGCGCGGGAATCTCAATTACCGTGATCTCCCCCGTCGCGTCGGCCAGGCCGTTGCTGATGAGGTAGTTGAACCGTACGGGTCCCTCGAGCGGTGCGTCGAGACGCACCCGCACAAAGCGCTGTTCCAGCACCTCAGCAGCCACTCCGCTTGTCGCTTCCAGTGACGCGATTCCTGTGACAACGAGCACGCCGCCAGCCGGGTCGATATCGCTGCCGGCAACATCCACCTGCTCGGTAGACAGCGACTGAACAAAAACCGTTTTGGGAATGGTCACGGGTGTGGTGTTCAGCTCCGCCGCCGAAACCTCAACACGGATGGTCGCTGTGACACTCTGGTCACCGTCGGTGACCACATAGTCAAGGTAGTGGGTGCCGGGAGTGGCACTGACGAACCGGAACGTGCCTGACTCATAACTGGGTGTCACCGTCACTGACGGTTTCGCCGGCACACTGTTGAGCCGCAGTGACCCTGATCCCCCACGAACATGCTCAAGGGGAGATACCGTCACCTCTTCGTCCACCGACGCCAACACTACGAAGGGGTCGGCGATGATCGGAACGGTCGCGCTGTCGATCACAACATCAATGCTGCCGACGGAGATGAGCGTTCCGTCCGAGACACTTACAGCGATAGTGGCGGATGCTCCGCCGTCGGCATCCGAGAAGATGACGGCGCCCGCCGGCTTAAAGCTCACGGTGTCAGGCTCGCGCACCGTGGCATCCGCTAGATAAAAGGGGTCTCCGTCGGGATCAACCCAGTCGCCAAGGGCAGAGATAGTGGCCCTACCGTATGCGGCGACGGTGGCGTTGGTGGCGCGCACCTGAACCGGAGGGCCATTTTCTTCGGGTGAGCGTACGGTGACAGTCACGGTTGCTGTGCTTGTTCCGCCGCGTCCATCGCTGATCGTGTAGTCGAAGGAGATCACACCGCTGGCGTCATCGGGCAGGGTGATCTGTAGTCGTTGACGGTCGGCGATGACGTCAACGGTGGCGACGGTGGGTTCCAGCGCCGAGGTGGCGTCGATGGTTAACACATCGCCGTTGGCGTCAAAGTCATTGAGGAGAACGGGAAGGGGTGAGGTGCGTCCTGGTCGGGCCCCGAACGCGTCGTCGACGGCGACCGGTGGCTGCGGGGATTGTTCGACCACTGGCGGCACTGAGCTGCCAATTTCTTCGACCTGCTCTGTGGTGCTTTCCGGAATCAGCGAGGCCCAGTTGTCGATCAATTGTCCGGTGGATTGCACAGCCCATGCGTTGCCACTGACGGTGTCGTTCAGCACAACTCGCTCCGAGTTGGAGGCGAAGGTCAGGGCGGCGGTGGCGGAGAGCCCCGCGAGACGAAGCAGCTGGGCGGCTTGGTTCTCGCAGGACCGCCAGGCGTTGCCTCCGCTGAATGCTGCGAACACACAGTCGCCCATGTGCAGGGGGCGGGCGGGGGCGCCGGACTGGCCGGAGAGCAGCACGGTTTCGTCCTCGTCCTCAAACGGGATGCTCATCAGCGAGGTCGCGTCGGCGAGCAGAATTTGCCCGGTTGCCGACGTGGGCTGCTGCAGGGCGAGAGTTCCGGTGCTGGTTGACACGTCGATGGTGCGGTCGAGGGTGTGCAGGGTG
>DASYMY010000408.1:0-1561 GCA_036008825.1 Glaciihabitans sp. | reverse complement strand
CCGAGTGCGCCATCCACCGCTCCAAGCCTTCGCTTCGGCGCCCGGCCCCGCGAACCACAACGCCCTGGATGCACCGTCGCCCACTCCACCAGGTTTGGCTCGCCCGCGCGTCCGCCAACCGGCGGCATCATGGGCAGCGTGGACTCCGTGGCACCGAGGAGCAACAACCGCTTCTCGAGCGTGGCCGGCGCACATGCACACTGCCTCTCGATTCTGAGTAAGGGCAATTTGCGACAACAGCGCTCCACGGTGCCCCAGTGCTCAGCTATGTACCTCGACCAGGACCAGTGCCAAGAGCCTGAGTCGACGCGCTGCGCGCGACTGTTATGACAGTGAGCCTTTTCCAACCTGACGTCCTCGCAGGTCAGGCCACAGTGGCTGGGCAGCTGACCGGTCGGGCGCAATGGCGTGACCTGCGGTCGAGACGGCGCACCGGCGCCGGAACACCCTCGAAGCGGTCCGATCGTCCGCCGATCCGGCCAGGTTGGAAAAGGCTCATTGTCAAGCAGGCAAACCACGGCCGAGGTGTTCGGCTGAGCTGATCAAGAGTCATGCGAGGTGGGCCACTCAGCCCAGCAGGTTAGACCGTTAACCGGTTTGGCGGCGGAGCCGAATCCGCTTCAGTTCGTCGCCCAGCGGTCGCTCTTGTCTCCTAGATGGGGATAGGAATATGCAGATGATTCCCGCGCTGCGTCCGCGATATGCTGCATTGCCAGCCATAGTGCTGACACTTCTAGCCGCCCCCGCGACCAATGCCGTTTCCGCCCCGCGTCCTGATCTATCACCGACGGGCATCAAGATCGGTGGAATCGTAGTGGCCGGCCAGAGAAATCACTTCGACTCTGGCATTGCAAACACCGGAGAGCAAGGCACAGGAGTGCTCAACACTAAATGACTTGTCGATGGCCAGGAGGTTGGCGCATACGGTAGCCACGAAGGCGCACCAAGCGGCTCCTCCAAGTTGAACGGGAATAGCCAGTTCAACTACACGTTCGATGACCCCGGCAGCTTCCACACGGTTACTTTCATCGTCGACGCTGACAACCACGTCGCCGAGCGCTTCGAGAACAATAACAGTAACCCTGTCACCGTTCGTCTTCAACGCGGGTAGGCGCGCTTCGCACTCTCGGTGCAGCAGCTCGGGGCCTCCCTGGACGGCCCCGTTCTCATGGCTGAACCGTTCCCGACCCCCCGGCAGGGATCACGTGTCGTCCTCAACCGACGCGACGACCCGCGACTCGAGCCCCAGCCCGACCTCTCACGCGACGGAAAGATGCTCTGAGAGGCCCTGAGCGCCCGCCGTGCAACACACAAACTCACGTCCGGACCACTCAGCCGCTCTACACGGCGCTGCAAGGCCAGAAGGGGCGGCAACAGCGATGCTGCGCCGGACCCCAGTGCACGCCCAGCCCGATAGAGACCGAGAGCCAACGTACATAGTCCGTCGCTCGGATGGGCAGCGCTTCTTACTCCATCGCTGGTCGGGAAGCGGAATACTCGCTGCCTCAGCACCCCCCGGCCCGAGGGCATCTTCTGCTGAGTGGGAATGAGATCAGGTCAT
>DASYMY010000407.1:0-1833 GCA_036008825.1 Glaciihabitans sp. | reverse complement strand
CGTACCCGATCCCCGTCGAGAACAGCCTCTGGTACCCACTGCTCATGGAGAACGGTAACTACTACGGTCGCCGCCTTCTGCGCGCCGCGTACGTTCCGTACTTTTTCAGCCAGCTCATGCACCTATTCAGTAACCGCTACTTCGAGCGGTTCGGCGAGCCGGTGCCGGTCGCCCGTGCGCCGTACGAGGACAGTATCGTTGTCCCTGGCGCGAACGGGACTGACAAGGCGGTCAAGGGTACCACCCTCATGGCTGAAGTACTCCAGAGCCTCCGCAACCGCTCGACGGTCGTGCTCCCGTCCAGTAAGGTGCTCGACGGTGCGGGTAACCCCACGCAGCATAACGAGTACGAGATCGAATACCTCGAGTCGCAGATGCGCGGTGCCGACTTCGAGCGGTACATGACGCGACTGGACGAGGAGATCAGCCTTGGGCTGTTCACGCCCCTGCTGGTGCTGCGGACCGCCGATGTCGGCAGCTACAACCTCGGCGTGACGCACATGTCGGTATACAACAACATGCTCAACGCAATCGCGGGTGACATGGCCGAGTACATCAATAAGTACGTCCTCTGGCCGATCACCAAGTACAACTTCTCCGAGAATGCCCCCAAGCCCCGCATTGCGTTCCGCAAGCTCGGCAAGGACAGCGCCGAGACGATGCGTGCCGTCATGCAGGCGCTGATCCAGGGCGACAAGGCGGAGCCTGACCTCGAGGAGCTGGCGCAGATCACTGGCCTGACGCTCAAGAAGATGCGCGCCGTGACCGCCAAGACCGACGCTGCCGCAGCTGCAATCGACGGGGGCGCCGACCCCAACGCCGACCCCGGTAACCCCCCAGCCCCCAAGGGTGACGCGGCGGCCACCGCCAAGGACAAGACCGGGGCAGCCACGAAGAACCGGGGGAGTGCCGTCACCCGAACGGCCAGCGAAATTAAGGCGCGAATTGCCGACCAGGCATCCGCCGCATTCCGCAAGGGCAACTTCGGTAACGGATTCACCCCGTCCCTCGGCTACAAGAACCGCATGGAGCAGTCCTTCCTCGAGGACGGATTCGCGTACCCGATCGCAGCGGCAAAGATGTTCTACGAGCAGATGGATCAGTGGCTCGAGGTCGTCATGTCGCTCGGTCCAGAGGAGTTCTCCAGCGCCGAGGAGTTCAGTCAACTGTTCGCATCCGCCGTGGACGCCAAACTCGAACGGCTTACAGATGCCACGTGACGTCGGTCGCACCAAGCATGAGCTGAGGTGTGTCTGTGCTCGGGAGCCGCTCTTGGCACTCTATGGGGTGACCGAGAGCGGCCTTCCGTATGTGCACGTCAAGATCTACAAGCAGCGGCGCATCTACGGGGAGATGTTCGTCACTGAAGGCAAGGTCGAACTGCGCTGTCGTGAGTGCTTCAGGTGGTACACGGTACGGATAGTGGATCCATCCAGGGCAGTTCTGAAGGAGACAGAAGTACCGCCACAGGTTGCGAATCCCGCGCCCTAGTCCGTTGATAGACGGCCCACCGGCCCATCACGTAAGGTACCGACCTGCGATGACAGAGACACTGATTGCCCCGGACGAGCGCACCCGACGTACGGGTTCGGCGCTCTACTCCTCGACGCTGTTCGGTGCCCCGATCAAGGCCAAGACGAGGCGCGTGTTTTCCGGCTCGGGCAGTGGCCCAGGCTCGCTCATCGTGGAACGCGAGCCCGTGTTCCGCTCGGGTACCTTCCGCGACAGCATGGGGTACCAGAACACGTGGGAGAAGTGGCACATCGACCAGATGGTGTCCAACTTCACCATGCTGCGCGACCGCAGCATCTTCAGTGATGTGCCGGTGCGCAA
>DASYMY010000406.1:0-1661 GCA_036008825.1 Glaciihabitans sp. | reverse complement strand
CCAACTTGGAAGGCCTCGTCCCCGCAGACGGCGTCTACGCTGCCTGGGCCACCATTGGCGAAGATCGCTTCCCCGCCGCCGTGTCCGTTGGCAACAACCCCACCTTTGATGGTGTGCCCGAGAAACAGGTTGAAGCGCACCTTCTCGACCAAGACCTCGACCTCTACGACCGCACCATCGAGGTCGCGTTCGTTGAGTACATTCGCGGAATGCTGAAGTTCAACCAACTCGATGAACTGATCACTCAGATGGCGGATGACTCTGCCAAGGCCCGCAACATCCTCGGGGTAAAGCCTCCCGTTTAGGCGGATGGAACCGGACCGCGCCCAGCCAGCAATAGAACAAGCTGCTGAGCTGTACCGGATAACGCTGGCCCGTGGCCGACGCTCCACTGCGCATCACTAGCAACAAGCGTTCTACCGCGGATGACAGCACGCACAGGCGTTGAGGCGCCGGTGCTCTTCGCCAAAGCCACCGCCCCCGACGCGACGGGGTCCGTGGCGATCGGCCGGTTCAGGCTCTGCGCAATGTCGTACCCGTCAACCACAGCGCAGACCAGGTCGCCTATCGGTGCACGTACACCAGACGAGGCGCGAGCCGCCCGCAGCGCGCTGAGTTTGTGCTCTAGTTGCAGAGCACTGCCCTCCCCGGCACCAACACTGAAGTTTCGGACGGCGCTTGCGGCCGAACACCGCGACGAGATCATGGTGGTCGCGACAGCGTTCAGCCGAGCACGGCGCGACAGCGACAGCCGCCACACCAGATGCCCGACGGTATCCCGAACCCGATACCCGGTGCCTTGGGCGGGCAGGTCGAGGCTGGTGTCATCCGCCGTGTGAAGGATGTGGGCAATCAGCGCGAGGCTGGCATCAACGTGCGACGACCAGTCTCCGGACACGTTGGATTCGTCGCCGGAACCCCGCTGGCTGAGGGGCAAAAATTTGGAGACGTCACTCATGTACTCCACCTTAGGCAGTGTTCGGCAACTCGTAGAATGAGGTAATGCCACAAACCCGCCAACTTCCGCTGTGGGCGGGCCGCACCCTTGCCCTCGTCGGCATTCTCCTTGTTGCGCTGAACCTGCGAACAGCGGTTGCCGCGATCTCGCCGATCACCGCAAACATCAACGCCGATGTGCCACTCAGCGCCGTGGGTCTCGGCACGCTGGGCGCACTGCCGCCCATAGCGTTTGCGCTCTCCGGGCTGTTTGCCCCGCTGGTCGCCCGCAGGTTGGGCCTCGAACTGAGCATCACCGTGGCAGCTGCGGCAATGGTTGCCGGTCACATCGTGCGCGGATTCTCCGACTCGTACACCGTGCTGCTGCTCGGAAGCATCCTCGCCCTGGCCGGAATGGGCATCGGCAACATCCTTCTCCCACCGGCCGTCAAACGCTACTTTCCCGATCGCATCGGCCTGATCACCACGGCGTACGCCACACTTCTCGCCGTCAGCACCGCCGTTCCCGCCGTTCTCGCCGCCCCCTTGGCGGATGCAGCAGGCTGGCGGCTGTCCCTCGGAATGTGGTCGGTGCTTGCCGCAACCTCCCTGGTGCCCTGGCTGATCCTGTATCTACGGGCACGCCGGGACCGCGCCGCTGAGCCGACAGATGCCCCCATCGACACAGCCGAGCCAGAACTATTTAGGCGGATGCTTCGCTCCCG
>DASYMY010000405.1:0-7911 GCA_036008825.1 Glaciihabitans sp. | reverse complement strand
CAGCTCGCGGGCAGAGGCATTCGCGCCAATACGGTGAGTCCGGGCAACACCTACTTTGACGGTGGGGTGTGGCAGTCCATCGAGGCGAACGACCCGACCCTGTTTGCCGAATCCCTCGCCCTCAACCCCTCCGGTCGGATGGCGCGACCGGAGGAGATTGCCAACGCCGTTGTGTTCCTCGGCAGTTCCGCCGCCAGCTTCGTCTCGGGCACCAACCTGGTTGTTGACGGCGCGCTCACGCGGGGTGTGCAGCTCTAACCCCGCGTGCAGCTCGAGGCTCGAGGTATCCGCTTCGGAAGTGGGTTCTGCGTTTCGTGCCATGTGTTCTGTCAGCCGTGCGTGCTTGCATAAGGGCGTGGTTGCATTGGACCCAAGCGTTGGCTCTCGCGAGCTGGCGAGAGAAGAGCTGACATGAGCACTGGCGCGCGTGGTATCACCGTTCCCCGAATGACCTTGGCGAGCGATCGGGGCAAGGCGAGCCCTGAGACGTCCGTTCTGGGTCGCGGGCGCCGTTTTACCCAGCTCGTGCGCATTGCGCGCAAGAACGGTTTGCTGCCGTTCCGCAAGCTCGATTTCAGTACGGCACCCGAAGGAGCATCCACGCGGATGATTCAAGCCGACGGGCTGAGACGCGCCCTCGAAGAAGCTGGTGGTGCGTTCGTCAAGATCGGGCAGCTGCTGTCGACGCGCACCGATGTGTTGCCCGAGGAGTATGTGCTGGCGCTGTCGCGGCTGCAACAAAGTGTGAGCCCGGCGCCGTGGGAAGCCGTTGAGTCAATGCTCGAGGACGAGTTCGGCGCGCCCCTTGAGAGCATCTTTGCCAGCTTCGACCCGGAGCCAATTGCCGCGGCATCCATTGGGCAGGTGCACAAGGCCACGCTGAAGACCGGCCGCGTGGTGGCGGTGAAGGTGCAGCGGCCCGGGATTGTTCCCGAAGTGCAGCGCGACATCGACATTGCGTTGCGGGTAACCATTGCGCTGGCGCGAACGTCCCCTCAGGCTCGCGCACTTGGTATCAACGCCGTTGCCGAGCAGTATGCGGAAGACCTGGTGCGCCAGCTCGACTTTCGGCGGGAAGCCCAGAACCTGAAGGCCATGCGCGCGCAGCAGGCGCGGGCGGCCCGGGCTACTGACATCCGCCTTCCGGAATTGGTTGAGTCGCTATCGGGTGACCGAGTGCTGGTCATGGAGTTTCTCGATGGCGAGACCTTCAGCGACCTGAAAGACACGGCGGGGGTGCAGCGTACCGAGCTGAGCGCTGCGATGCGGTTGGTGCTGAGTGCGTTTGTGCGGCAGATCGTCTTCGACGGCGTTTATCACGCGGATCTGCACCCCGGCAACATCATGATGTTGACCACCGGGCAACCGGCGCTGGTCGACTTTGGGTCGGTCGGGCGGCTTGATCTGCAGCTGCGCGAAGCCGTGCAGGAGCTGCTCATCGCCTACCTGCAGGGCGACATGCAGCTCATCGCGGACGGGCTGCTGGCGTTGGCACCGTTGCGTGCGGGAACGGATGAGAAAGCGTTCCGCCGTGAGCTAAGCACCTTCATCTCCTTTGAGCTCGGGCCGGGATCGCGGGTGGACGTCACCACCGTGGACGCCCTGGTGGCGATTTTGACCCAGTACGGGATGGCTGTTCCCGCGGACTTTGTGGCCGCGGCCAGAGGTTTCGCAATTCTGGAGGGCACCCTGCGGTCGACCCTTCCTGAGTTCGACATGCTCGCGGAGGCGCGGGCGCTCGCCGACGAGCAGATCAAGGATCAGATGGAGCCCGGGAACATCCGGGATTTGGCCACCACTGAGCTGTTGTCTCTGCTGCCGGGAATCCGCCGGCTGCCGCGCCGCATCGACCAGGTGGGGCTCGCGCTGGAGACCGGCAACCTCAACGTCAATGTGCGGCTGCTGGCCGATCGGCGCGACCGCCGACTGCTGGTCGGGCTCGTGCGGCAGCTGCTCGTGGTCGTGGTCGCGATCGTCGCGGGCGTGATGTCGCTCGGCTACCTCACCTCAGCTGCCGGTGACGGGGTACTGAGTACCACAACGGTCGGCACCGTTCTGGGTGTGGCCTCACTGGTGCTGCTGGTGTCGGCGGCGCTCGACGCGCTGCTGATGCGCCGGCGGGAGTAGGGCTGGGGCGGGCCGCAAACCGCCTGCTCGGGCTCGTCCGCCGTCACCGTGCGGGCCCCGGCTGTCGCTAAAGACGGCAAAGTAGCCCAAAACCCTGCTTTTGCGCCCTATTTCTGGGTTATTTGGCCGGTTTGCCGTCTTTAGCGACACCAGAGGGTGGGCAGGAGCGCAGATCGGCCCGGCACAGAGCCAACCAGCTGTCCGGTGACCCGGCGCGAGGCCAACTGGCTGCCCGGCCGACCCGGCACCGGGGTTAACCGGCCGGCTGCTGGCTCGCGCGGGCGTAGCTGGAGCCCGACGCCGTGCGTTCGAGTAGCTCGAAGTCGACCAGGTACCGGCGTAGCACTGCGAAGTCCTCGGTGAACGCCGCGAGCCGGTCGTTGATTTCCTGTTCACTCAGTACTTCGCCCTCGGCAATGGCCTGCTGCACAATCCACTCGAGCAGTTCGCGGCGTTCCGCGCTGCTGGCCGGGTAGCGGTCGATCTTGCCGTCGCGCATAAACCGGTCGACCCCGGTGGCGACTTCCTTCGCGGGTTGCTGCGCCAGAATGTTGCGGAATACCGTGTCGGTGGCGCCGAGCACCCCGTCTACCTCTTCGATCAGACCCGAATCGAGCAGGGCCGCGCGAACCCGCGCCTGTTTGCGGGTGGTGGGGTTGAGCGCGGTGGCATCCGCCCCTCGCATGATGACCTCCGCGTAGGCCACACGCATGTCGCTATTGGCGAGAATGGCGGCAATACGGCGGGGGTCAACAGGGGTCGCGGAGAGAGTCGGCTCGGTCATGATCTCTCCATGATAGAGAGGTGACGTTTCCCCAGCGTTGAAGAATGGTGAGTTGTGGGCCTGCCTCAGAACGCCGTGCTCGGAAGGTCCTTTTCCCCGTCGAGAATTGCCTTCACAATGCGCGACGCCACCGCGTCAGGGTTGTGCCCGGTCGGAAACGCCGGAGCAGTACCTTCCAGTGCGCGCGTCGCCAACCCAGTTTCGGTATGTCCAGGGCGAGCATCCAAAATGCGGATGCCATCACGACGCAGCTCCCGCGATGCAGCCTGGGTGAACGCGGCCAACCCCGCCTTGGAGGCGGAGTAGGCGGCGATGCCTGCGGTCGGAGTCTCGCTGACAACTCCGCTGAAGGTGACAACAAAGGGGGAACGGCCAGCGGCGGCGGACTCGGTCAAATAGGGCAGCGCGTCACGAATCAACTGGATCGGTGCGATGGTGTTGACCGTAAAGAGTTTCTGCAGGGTGGCATCGCTGACCGATCCGAGTGGCCCAAAGGCGACGGCTCCTGCGGCGATCACCAACCCGTCGAGTTTGCCGTGCGAGTTGATGGCCGCCGCGATCAGCGACGCGGGCGCGCCCGCCGTGTACAGGTCGGCAAGGTAGGCGTCTGGGCCGGACAGCGTCTGCGGGTTGCGGGCGGCGCGCACCACAATCGCCCCGGCGTCGGCCAGTTGCCGCGAAATGCGCGACCCCAGGCCGCCCGAGGCGCCGACTACCAGAACAACCGCACCGCTGAGCTTTGTCATGGCGCAAGGGTACGACGAAAGCAGTGCTGGTGTTAGGCCGTGACCTCATTCAGCTTGCCCGTCGCCACGTCGAACACAAAGCCGCGCACCGAATCCTTGTGGGGGATAAACGGGCTGGCCAGAATGCGTGCGATGGACTGCGAGACGTCGAGGTCGGCGTCGGGGAACGATTCCGCTGCCCATGCGGGCCGAATTCCCGTGTCGTCTTGAATGGACTGTTTGAACTCGTCGTCGGTGAAGGTCAGCATGCCGCAGTCGGTGTGGTGAATCAAAATAATCTCGCGGGTGCCCAGCAGACGCTGGCTGATGGCGAGGGAGCGAATCTCGTCTTCGGTGATCACCCCGCCAGCGTTGCGGATGACATGGGATTCACCATCGCCGAGCCCAAGTACGTCGTAGACGTTGATGCGTGCGTCCATGCACGCTACGACCGCGACATTGCGGCTCGGTGGCAGCGGCAGCGGCCCCGAGAACGTGGCGGAATAGCGGTCGTTGTTGCTCAAAAGCTCATCGGTGACACTCATGGTGGGTCCTATCGGGTCAAGGGATAGCGGACGGGATTTTCTCAGTCTGCGCGCCACCCGCACGCCCGTGGGGTTATTCGTAATACAACGCAACCTAAACGGGGACTTGTTAGCGCAGCAATGCACTGCCAAGCTCACCGCAGGGGGAAACATGGATCCGATGACTGTGCTGCGCGGTTTGATGCATCTCGCGGCTCGTCCACTGATCACCGCCCACTTCGTGGCTCAATTGCACGATGTGCGCAACACGGCTTTCCCGCGAGATGCCGGCAGCGGAGTCATCCTTGGCACTAACCCGGAACGGGTGGTCGTCATCGGCGACTTCACCGCTATTGGCTACGGCACGGTCTCTCACGAGCTGGGCATCGCCGGCCACTTCGCCCGACAACTCGCGCGTCGCAGTGGGGGAGGAGTGGAGTGGTCAACCGAAGCGTTCCCGGACCTCACCATTCGCACCGCCGGCGCCGTTGTGAACAACGAGGCCCGATTTGCCCGCACCGACGTTGTCATCATGATGATCGGAATTGGGGACGCCCTGAAGGTGACATCCGCCGCGAATTGGTCTCGCATGCTGGAAGATGCTCTCGCTCAGTTGAGTGCCGTACTTCCCATTGACGCGCGCATTCTGATCCCCGACATTCCGCCCATCGAGGTGTACCCGGGGATCCCCCGGCCCATTCGCGCCATCGTTGGCCCCCACGCGGCGCTGCTCAATCGCACCACCCGCACTGTGGCGGCATCCCATTCCCAAGCGGTGTGTGTTGCTTTTCCCCGAGAGCACATTGGCGACGTGAGTAGCCCACAAAACGCCCACGCCTCCGCTGTTTACTCCAGCTGGGCGCGGTTGATGATCGATGAGCTGTGCTAAGGCAGCCCTAGAATCAGCGGATGCTGCCTTCCATCTATCTCGCCGGTTTTGACGTCTTCTACCCCGATGCGCTCGACCGCGCAGCACGAATGAAGGAGCTCTGCGCCGAGGCCGGTTTTGAAGGCCGCTTCCCGGCGGATGTCTCCATTGACCCGACCGGACTGACCCCCGCCGAGCTGGCCGCCGCCATCTTCCAACGCGATGCACAACTGGTTCGTGACTGCGACATTGTCGCGGCGAACCTGCACCCGTTCCGGGGCGCAGAACCCGACTCCGGTACCTGCTTCGAGCTGGGACTGGCCTACGCCCTCGGTAAAACCCTCTACGGGTACGCCCCAGAATCCACCATGGCCGATCGCATCGCGGCCCACCACGCACCCGTAAGCGTTGCCACCGACGGCCGCGTATCCGACAGCAACGGTATGACGGTCGAAAACTTTGGCTCGCCCATCAACCTCATGATCTCAGTGCCATCAACCATCGTTTTCGGAGACTTTGAAGACTGCCTGCGGCGCATCGAAGCGGATGTCTCTGCCGGCGAGACTCGCTTCTAACCGGGCGCAAGCCCCCCTGGCCTAACCTGTCTTGCGGATATCCGCATTGGGTTTTGGCGTATTTTTGGGGGCCTGTGACGGCTCCGCCGCATGTGCTTATGCTGGTTCTCACACGCAGCGACTCACCGTCGAGTCCCGCTCATCGAGGGGTGCGGCCACCGAGCGCTCGCCGAAAGAGGCGGAGGTGACCCCGTGCAGACACATCGACGGCCTTTGTTGTGGATGGTCGCCGCCATCGCGGCCAGCCTCGCACTGGCTCTGATCGGTCTTAAAAACGGTTCTGACCAGGATCAAAGGGTTTCAGCCTCCGCCGACACCGACCGTGCAGCCGAGTACTTTTACTACGTGATGGAAGTGGCGCCCTGCATTCGGGCACTGAAGTTTCCGGTTTCGCCGCCGCCCGATTTGGAGGGTTTTCTCAGCCAAAGCCCTGAGCTGGCGTGGTCCCCCTTTTCGGCCGTGGAAATCCGCGCCAGCGCGCAGGAAGCCGCAATAGTGCGGAGTATTTGTCATAGCAACCCCCACTTTCACGGATGACTTTCGTTACCAATTCGTAAGCTTGCCGTGACAGTTCGGCAACTGTCGCGTACCATCGGGTGGTACCTGGTTGGCCCCCTCGGGGGAGCATGCCCGATTTTCCAACCAATCCCGATAGTCCCCGGAGGAACACGCCTGTGCCCGAAGAGCCCACGTCTGATCAGTCAGACGACCTCCTCGCCGCCAGCGACGCCACCCCGTTCATCGCATCGAATGCTTCACAGTATTCGTCGCGCCGTGAGCTTCGTGCCGCGGTCGAGCGCGAGAGTAAGAGCAAGAACGCGGCACCAAACCGTGTGAGCCGCGTCAGCAAGGTTAGCGCTGAGTCAGATCCCATAACTTCCCGTCACCCCGTCGCGATTGCGTCAGTCAAGCCGTCACGCGCCGAGCGCGCAGCGGCTCGCCGTCTGACTGCGCCGGAACCCACCCCTGCTGGGTCTGTTCCGCCGTCGCTGACGGCGAAAAAGAAGCAAAACCCGGTCGCCGTCATGTTGACACTGCTGCTGGTTCCCGGTTTTATTGCCTCGGCAAGCCTGCCCGCCTTCGCGTTCGCCCCCGCGGGTTCGGAGCATGAGGCAGCAATCAGCCAGCAGGTCAGCGAGGCCACTGAGGCAGCGCTTCCCTCGCAGGCTCTTGCCGTTGCCGACACCGCAGCTGGTGCGAAAACCCAAAAGTCGTCAATTACGGCCACCTCTGAAGAAGAGCTCGTCGCGCAGCAGGTTGCTGCAGCAGCTCTCGCTTCCTATCAGGCGGCCCAGGCACGCGCGGCAGCCGCAGCAGCTACCGGCTCAACCGGCACCCTCTCTGGAACCGTTTCCAGCCCGCGCGTCGCCGGAGACGATTACCCCTGGCCGTCAGCAGGAAACACCCTCTCCCCGCTCAACTACTACTACCGCCAGTGCGTCGACTTCGTTGCATGGCGGTTGAACCGCGATGCCGGCTCGACCGGATCGCCGTGGAAGTACGTTTGGTCGAACCTGACCCCCACCGGTGGTAACGCTTCCGCGTGGAAGAGTGCATGGGAATCCCACGGCTGGGTCACCAGCAACACCCCGGTCGTTGGAGCGGTCGCCTGGTTCAATGGCAACCACGTCGCCTACGTCAAGGAAGTTGTTGGCTCCAACGTCATCATCGAGGAGTACAACGGAATGGCGAAACTGGCGTACGCCATTCGCACCATCCCGAGCAGCTCCGTCGCGAAGTTCTTGTACCCGCCACCCCGCTAACGGACGCGGAGTCACCACAGCCCGTCTCACCAGCCCATACCGGCGGTGAGGCGGGCTTTGTGCTGTGTGCGGCGATTTCAGAGCAGCGCGTACCGGGCGAGCGCGTCGGCGTCGCGTGCTGCGGTTGCGGAGCGTCGCGCGGCGTCGAGGGCTTCTACGGGATCGCTTTCTGCCTCGGCCAGCATCAATTGCCGTTCGGCTTCGGCCAGCCGGGTGCGGGCGTCAACTCGGGTGCGTCCGCTTGCGATGACGGACTTGGCTTCCTCAATCTGGCTCCGTGCGGTGACCAGCGCTCCCACCAGGGCGGTGCGCGCATGCTCCAGGCGCTGTTGCTGGTTGCGTGCGCCGGCAAGGGCAGTGTCTAACATTGCCATCGCGGCTCCGAGTCGCTCGATACCGCGCACGGGGTTCGCGCTGCCATCAGGAGAACCGGTAACGCCGGCGATGGTCGACTCAACCTCGGTGATTGCCGCGAGCACTCGCGCTCCCGTGTCGGGGTCAGGGGGAGTGTCCCGCACCCGCCGCGCTTCAGCGAGATCCGTGCG
>DASYMY010000404.1:0-5216 GCA_036008825.1 Glaciihabitans sp. | reverse complement strand
GACACCCCATACGGCGGCGGTGCTGGCATGGTGATGAAACCCGAACCGTGGGGCGAGGCATTCGACAGCGTTCTCGGTGAGGACACCACGGTCATCTTCCCGTCTCCAGCGGGGGAGCGGTTCACCCAAGCCACCGCACGGGAGCTGGCATTGACCGGCCACCTGGTATTTGCGTGCGGACGTTACGAAGGCATCGACCAACGCGTGATCGACGACACCAGAACCCGAGCAACCGTCCGCGAGATCAGCCTGGGCGACTACGTCCTCAACGGCGGTGAAGTGGCAGTAATGGCCATGATTGAAGCCATCGGCCGGTTGGTTCCCGGGATGGTTGGCAACCCGGCGTCGCTAACGGAAGAGAGTCACGAAGACGGGCTGCTCGAATACCCCAGTTACACCAAACCTTCCGTCTGGCGCGACCGTGAAGTACCCGCCGTGCTCCTGAGCGGCAATCACGCCAAAATTGCGCAGTGGCGTCATGACCAGCAGGTGGAGCGCACCCGCCGGGTGCGTCCTGACCTGCTGGAGAGCTAACCGCCCGGCTGCCGCACAGCCGATCAGGCGGGCTCAGCTGCGAGCAGTGAGCACAAGCGGACCAGCTGCGGTGATAGCCACCGTGTGTTCAAAATGGGCGGCACGTGACCCGTCAACGCTGCGCAGTGTCCACCCATCCTTGTCCGTGTAGATCTTGTTTGTGGTGTGCATAAACCAGGGCTCAATGGCAAACACCAATCCCTCGCGCAGGGGTACCCCTCGACCCCGCCGACCGTCGTTGGGAACGTGCGGGTCGCCGTGCATCGTGCGCCCCACCCCGTGACCGCCAAAATCGGTGTTGATGCTCAGTTGTGCTCCTTCGGCAACGGAACCAATCGCGGCAGACACATCACCCATCCGCCCTCCCGCGACGGCCGAAGCAATTCCTGCCTCGAGGGCAAACTCGGTCACCTCAATGAGCCGCAAATCTTCTTCGCGCGGTGAGCCAACAATGATCGTGACCGCTGAATCGCACACCCACCCGTTGACCGATGCGGCGAAATCAAGGCTAATCATGTCGCCGTCACGCAATTTGTAATCGTGCGGAACCCCGTGCAGAGCAGCATCGTTCACCGACGTACAGATCACTTTGCCGAAGGGAGATGCCCCAAATGACGGGTGATAGTCGATGTAGCAGCTTTTTGCGCCGGCACTTCTGATCATTTCGTGCGCAAGCCTGTCGAGACTCAGTAGGTTGGTACCCACCTTTGCCGCCTCGGTTGTGGCCTCCAGCACACTTGCGACAAACGCGCCCGCGGCTTTCATTTCGTCAATTTCGGCGGGGGTGCGAAGTTCAATCATCGGTCAGCCGGCAAAGTCGTGTGCTGCGCCAGGTAGTCGCGGGCAACATCCCGCGCTTTCTGGATAAACCGGTCATCGCCGCTTCGCTCCATAAGAAACGCTCGCTGCATCAAGGCGTCCTCAATCTCCACGAGTACTTCTAACTCGAAAACCAGCTCATCTGTTGGTTCGAAACCGTACTTCTCGCCCAGAATTCCGGCGAAGGCGAGGGCGAGAACACCATTGTTGCTCAAGGTTGGGTCGAGGAAACGGTCGTTGATGACATCCCCGAATCGCAGGGCACGAAATCCGGGAACCGTGCGGTACATGTCGATGAAGGTGTCAATGGCTGCGTCGAGTGCAGTGCGCCATTCGCGAGAATCGGCAACAAGCGCTGCAAAGACCCGATCGGTGTACTGCTCAAGGTTTCGTACCGCCAACGCTCGCAGCAACGACTGAATGTTGGGGAAGTAGCGGTAGACCACACCAACGGAAGACCCCGACCGGGCGGCAACAGCGCTTGTTGTTAAGGTGTCGATGCCCTCCGCGTCAATAATGGCGGCAGCGGCATCTAAGAGGGACTCGATGCGGGCGGTGCTACGTGGCTGAATCGGCTCCGTACGGATCAACGTCATTTTCGACGGAAGCTCCGGTTGCTCAATCATGGGAATGTGTCTTTCTTTCGGTTTTCTTCCTTCTGCTGAAGATACCCTTAACGTATGTTTTATCGCCGGATGCTCTACCTCGGACAGTTTGTCGCTGCCGTTGTCCTCCCGACGTGGGTGCTGATTTCCCGCGGCATTCTGGCTGATGGCATTGGGTGGGAGTTCCTGGTCTACCTCTTTGCTTGCCCGCTGCTGTTTATCACCATGGTGGCCGTCAGCGGTCTCATCGCTGCGCGCGGCTCCGCGCGTATCAACAAGGCGGTCTCATGGTGGGATGCGGCAGGTCTTACCCTCTGGTACCTGGCCATCATTGCCTACGGCTTTTGGGCTCAGCCGGCGATCGCCGTCAGCATAGTTGTGCTGGCAATCGCCATGCTCTGGCTCGGATTTTGGCAGCTGTTCTCAGAAACCCGCGCACGATTCCGCGGCTTCGTCGCCGAATTCGAGCAGGTGTCCCGTCCAGGTGGAGCCACCCCTCCACAGCCCCAGGAACCCCGTGTGATTGTCATCCGGTCCGACCAAGACCGGGATGATCCCCCCACCGTCCGGTAAGGGTGCCGGGCAACAGACATCCGCGGTCGCACAATTGTTGTAGATATGACAGAATTACCCCTTGTGCCATGTTTCGGCTCTGCCACAGGGGAGCCAACTGTCTAGGCGCACACTTCTTAACTCCTAAATACTGAGACCGTGATCGACCTGTGGCGGTTACAGGAAGCGAAAAGCCATGAGCCACCTCCTCGAAAGCGTCGACGCCGCGTCATTGCGCACCGACATCCCCGCGTTCCGCGCCGGTGACACCGTCAAGGTTCACGTCAACATCATCGAAGGTACGCGCTCGCGTATCCAGGTGTTCCAGGGTGTCGTTATCGGCCGCCAGGGCGACAGCGTTCGCGAGACCTTCACCGTTCGTAAGGTCAGCTTCCAGGTCGGTGTTGAGCGTACGTTCCCCGTGCACTCCCCGGTTATTGACCACATCGAAGTTGTTACCCGCGGTGACGTGCGTCGCGCGAAGCTGTACTACCTGCGCAACCTGCGTGGCAAGAAGGCAAAGATCAAGGAAAAGCGCTAAGTACTGCCCGGCATTTTTGCCGTCGCGCTAATCTGACCTCGAGCTCCCTCCCCGTACACTGGGCAGGGAGCTCGATGCTTTAACGACAAGGGTTTGATGACTAACGAAGTTGATATGGCACAGGGTGAAAATCCCGACGCGGCGAAGTCGCAGCGGTCACGTGGAGTGTGGTTATTCCTTCGCGACATTCTGCTGATCTTCCTGGCGGCACTGCTCATTTCGTTCCTCATCAAGACCTTCCTCATCCGATCGTTTTACATCCCGTCGGAATCCATGGAAGACACCCTGATTCGTAATGACCGCATCATTGTCAACCAACTCACTCCCGACCTCACCCCGCTTAACCGGGGCGACGTTGTTGTCTTCCAAGACCCCGGCGGATGGTTGGACTCCCAGATTGAAGTTCAGCAGCCTCCGTTTTTAGAGGCAGTAGACACCGTCTTATCGTTTGTGGGGCTGAGCGCCGCGGATAGCAACGATCACCTCATCAAACGAATCATTGGGCTCCCTGGCGACAATGTTGTGTGCTGTGACGACTTTGGGCGGGTCAGCGTCAACGGTGTGCCCCTGACCGAGCCGTACATCAAACTGCCTTCCGGTGCCGCCAAATCCACCCCAGAGGACTTCGACATTGTTGTGCCGGACGATTCACTGTGGGTCATGGGAGACAACCGCTACTCGTCCGCCGACTCCGCTTTTCATCACCTCAAAGACCCCGGACACGAATATGTTCCCCTCGACGATGTTGTTGGTCGCGCCGTGGTGATCAGCTGGCCCATCAGCCGCTGGACTTGGCTCGACAACTACCCCCTGGTGTTCAGCGAAATCGATTCGGAACAGCCGTAACCGTGCCTGTGATCAACCCAACGCTGGAGTTCGAGACGCAACTGCACACCGAAGGCGCCCGGTACGTTATCGGCATTGACGAAGTCGGCCGCGGCGCCATCGCCGGCCCCGTCGGGGTGGGCGTGTGCGTGGTCGACTCCGCCGTGGGCGAGCACCCGGCAGGTCTACGAGATTCCAAAATGTTGAGCGAAAAGAAGCGTGAGGCCATCGCGCCGCTCGCTGCCCAGTGGGCCAGCTACAGCGCTGTGGGGCTCGCCTCTGCGCTCGAAGTTGACGAGATCGGAATCATTGCCGCCCTCGCCCTCGCCGGTAAACGTGCCCTCGCGGAAGTGCATACCGCAGGCGCATCCATCCTGGACAGCGTGATCGTGTTAGACGGATCACACGATTGGCTCTCCCCAGCCCTCACAACACCACTGGCGGTGCGCACCCTCGTCAAAGCCGACCAGAGCTGCGCCTCGGTGGCAGCGGCATCCGTCCTTGCGAAAGTGCATCGGGACAGAATCATGATCGAAGCGGATGCCACACACCGCGGCTACGGCTGGGCCGGCAACAAAGGCTACGGCTCACCGGCACATATGGCAGCCATAGCCGAGCTGGGCCCCACGGTCTGGCACCGACGCACCTGGTTGAAACCTGCGCCCCTTGCCTCAAGCGCGATACCAGCTGGTTTCAACTGACGTTCGGCGATTTTTGTCAAGACCCCTACGCACCCGGTTGGTGCTTCAGAAAGCGCCTAGACTAGCCGGAGCATGGAAGAAGACGAATTCGAAGACTACGACCGCGAGGTCGAGCTCGCCCTGTATCGGGAGTACCGCGACGTTGTGTCGCAGTTCCGCTATGTCGTAGAGACAGAGCGACGGTTTTACTTGGCCAACGAGGTCACCCTCGTCCGCCAAGACACCGAGCATGACTTCTACTTTGAGCTGACCATGAACGATGTGTGGGTGTGGGATGTGTATCGCTCCGACCGGTTTGTGAAGTCCGTCCGCGTTCTGACATTCAAAGATGTCAACGTGGAGGAGCTGTCCGCAAAAGAGTTAGAACTCCCCAAAGAGCTCGCACTCGACGAGTAGCGGGGCCCTCTGCGCCTGCTCCCGGTCGTCTCTTAGTCGCGGGCGCGAGGCATCCGCATAGATCGCCAAATTACTGTTGCCGCGCTGAGCATCAGGATCACTGCGATGGTGGAGGTTACCCCCACCCCGCTGTCGAACGCGTGCCGTGCCGACTCGGTGAGCGCTAGGGCATCCGCCGCGGGCAACGCGGTCGCCACTTCGAGTGCGCCACCGAGGGTCTCACCGGCGGCGGAGGACTGCGAT
>DASYMY010000403.1:0-3037 GCA_036008825.1 Glaciihabitans sp. | reverse complement strand
CGATGCGATCGCTGGCCTCTTTCTCATCCGACAACACCACAGTCGGAATAGTGCCGGTGATCTGTTGCAGAAGTGCGGCGTAGGCACGGGCAGAGGTCTGATCGGTCGCGATAACAAGTCCGCCAGCATCAGGGATCGAATGGCGCACTTCGCTCAACCGCAAATCTGCTGCCGCAAGCACCGCCGAAATCCACTCGCCTTGGGGGTCCAGAGCGGTTCGCCAGGCTTGTGAGGTGACATCTTTGGTGTCGCCCTGGCCAAGACGAGCTTCCATTTCCTCGCCCATTTTGGTGCGCCAGCGCATCTTTCCTGCGTACGCCATAAAGATGACCGGCCGCACCACCCCATCGGCGAGTGCTCGACCGTAACCGTAGTTGTAGTCGGTTTGAGAGAGCCGGATACCTTTTTCGTTCCGGGCATAGGTAACAAAAGGAATAGGTGCGGTGTCCGAGCGGAACGGCGTCCCGGTGAGGGAGAGCCGCCTCGTGGCGGGTTCGAACGCTTCGCGGATGGCATCACCCCAGCTCAAGGCATCGCCGCCGTGGTGCACCTCGTCCAGGATCACCAGGGTTCGCGCTGACTCGGTGATCATTCTGTGGTGCGCGGGCTTCATAGCTATTTGCGCGTAGGTGACGGCCACCCCGTGAAAACGACGCCCGCCGTAGGCGTCACGGTTGGTGAATTCCGGGTTCAACCGGATACCAACACGGTGTGCGGCATCCGCCCACTGCTTCTTGAGATGTTCTGTCGGTGCAACAACGGTCACTTGATCAACAACGCGGCGCGCGATGAGTTCTGTGGCTAGCCGCAAAGCGAAGGTGGTTTTGCCGGCACCGGGGGTGGCTGCGGCGAGAAAGTCGCGAGGTTCTTTCTCGAAGTAGAGGTCAAGTGCTTCGGCCTGCCAGGCTCGGGGCTTGCCGGCCGTACCACGGGCCGCCCTTTCGGGGTAAGACGGGGAGAGATGTTCCGCCGCAAATGTACCGACTGTAGGGCCGGGCAGAGGAGGAGTATTCACTTGAGAAGACATTACCCGCCACTGCTGACAAAGGTGTGGGTCGCCCTTCCCTCCGGGCGTGTCCGTGAGGGATTATTTGTTCTCCGGCAGACGAGCGGAGACGTCCTGTTTTGTGACCAGTGCGGCGCGTTTGACCAGCCCACGGCCGAACCGTGCGGTGACCGCGTCCATCGCCTGTTCAGCCTCACGCCACCCCTCGTTGGTGTCCCACAGGGCGAGGGAGGAGCCGCCGGCGGGTGCGAGTTGTTCCATCCGCACGCCAACCAATCGGATACGCGCATGCTGCTTGCCCAGCTGGTTGTAAACATCTACTACTTCGTCGTAGATACGTGTTGCAAGGTCGGTATGTTCGCTGAGAGTGCGAGATCGTGTGATGGTGGTGAAATCCCCAAACCGGAGTTTGAGAACAACGGTGCGACCTTCGACCTGGGCTCGACGTAATCGCACGGCAACCTGGTCACTCATCCGAAGCAACTCGCGGCGGACTACAGCGGGGTCGGTAACATCGTGTTCAAAAGTGACTTCGTGCCCAACACTTTTCTCCTCTGATTCCACCGTGACGTGCCGGGAATCTCGGGCCCAGGACAAGTCATGCAGTTTTTGCCCGGCCGCCTCGCCCAGAGACTTTTGCAGACTCGGCAACGGTGTGTTGGCAACGTCGCCGACGGTACGCAACCCCAACCGGCTGAGGTGTTCCTCCGTTTTAGCTCCTACACCCCATAACGCGGAGACCGGAAGCGGGTGGAGGAAGGAAAGGGTTTCTGCCAGCGGGACTACGAGAAGTCCATCGGGTTTTGAGAGGCCAGAGGCCAGTTTGGCGATGAATTTGGTTGCCGCTACCCCAACCGAGCAGCGCAGACCCGTTTCGGCGTACACCCGTTCCCTGAGGAGGGTCGCGACAGCGAACGGCGTTCCGAGACGTTTACGTGCACCCGAAACGTCGAGGAACGCTTCGTCAATGCTGAGCGGTTCAACGAGTGGCGTGAGGTCGTTGCACACCTCCATAACCATTGAGGAAAAGTGTTTGTACTGCTCGAAATGCGGCTCGAGCACAATCGCGTTGGGGCAACGCCGGAGTGCAATGGACATCGGCATCGCCGAATTGACACCATACTTGCGAGCCTCGTATGTGGCCGCGGTGACCACCGAGCGGGCACCCTTGTGGCCGACGATGACCGGCAACCCAACTAGCTCGGGGTGTTGAAGAAGTTCGACAGATGCGAAGAAGGCATCCATGTCGACGTGCAGGATGTGCGCATGGCCGTCGTCTGCGGTGTCGGTTGAGACTTGCCGGCCACTTCCGTCCTGTTTGCTCACCCCACCAGTCTCTCAACAGCGGCTGACATTGTGGCGGTCAATCCGCATCCATTCGCCCGCGACACCGGGGTAGGGGCGGCGTGCGCTGCACACCGCCCCTACTTTCGTGAGG
Organism: Glaciihabitans sp.; assembly: GCA_036008825.1. Classification (GTDB taxonomy): domain Bacteria; phylum Actinomycetota; class Actinomycetes; order Actinomycetales; family Microbacteriaceae; genus Glaciihabitans. The sequence goes on along the minus strand of DASYMY010000403.1, from coordinate 593 downwards.
TTATGCCTTGCGGCTTCCGCGGGTTACAAGACCGTAGATAAGCAACACAATGATAGAACCGCCGATAGCGAGTAGCCAGGTTTGGATTGAGAAGAAGTCCTCGAGGGGTGCGTTGAACAGCACACTTCCGAGGAACCCACCAAGGAGTGCGCCAACCACTCCAAGGACGAGGGTAACAATCCAACCGCCGCCCTGCGATCCTGGCAAAATTGCCTTGGCAATCGCGCCAGCGAGTAGACCCAAAATAATCCAGCCGATGATTGTCATTACGACCTCCCAGTGGTCATCTTTCCGGAGCCGCGTATCGGTGCCGACGACATTATCTAACCACGTCCCCTATTCGAGCGACATAGCCATTTCTGCGGCCGCTGCTGTTCTACGTAGTCGCGTTGTAGGAGCTGTAGGGGCCTATTGTGAACAATCATGCACACGTCGGATGCATCCGGCAGACTGGTGAGTATGAGTCAGCTGCATCCGTGGTCCCGTTATGTCGCTTTGGGCGACTCGTTCACCGAGGGCATTGGGGATCCAGAACCGGCGAGCCCGGGAGGTTTTCGCGGTTGGGCCGATCGAGTTGCTGAGGTACTGGCATC
>DASYMY010000402.1:0-5240 GCA_036008825.1 Glaciihabitans sp. | reverse complement strand
TTCCAGCACCATGTCGATGAAGTCGACAACGATGATGCCGCCGATATCCCGCAGTCGGAGCTGGCGAACAATTTCTTCCGCCGACTCGAGGTTGTTTTTGGTGACGGTCTCTTCCAAGTTTCCGCCGGAACCCACAAATTTTCCGGTGTTGACGTCAACAACGGTCATAGCTTCCGTGCGGTCGATTACCAGTGATCCACCGGAGGGCAGCCACACCTTGCGGTCGAGCGCCTTCTCAATTTGTTCGGTAATCCGGTAGGCGTCGAAGGAGTCGGTGTCTCCCTCGTAGCTTTCGACCCGGTCAAGCAAATCTGGGGCTACGGATCGTAGGTAGTTCTCAATCGTGACCTGTGATTCGGGGCCAGCAATAACGAGCTTCTGGAAGTCCTCGTTGAAGACATCCCGAACAATTTTGACAAGCAGATCCGGTTCGCTGTGCAACAAGACGGGGGCCTGGGAGGTCTCAACGAGGCGGCTGATCTCGGCCCACTGGCTGGTCAGTCGATTGACGTCGAGGGTGAGCTGGTCGTCAGTTGCGCCTTCAGCAGCGGTGCGAACGATGACACCGGCGTTGTCGGGAAGCACCTCTTTGAGGATCTTCTTCAGACGTGCACGTTCGGTGTCAGGAAGTTTGCGGCTGATGCCGTTCATCGATCCGTTGGGCACGTAGACGAGGTAGCGGCCGGGCAGGCTGATCTGGCTGGTCAGTCGGGCACCCTTGTGACCGATGGGGTCTTTGGTGACCTGAACGAGTACACGATCACCGGGCTTGAGCGCGAGCTCAATGCGGCGGGGTTGGTTGCTCGAGGAACTTTCCGCTGCAGCAGCTTCCCAGTCCACCTCGCCGGAGTAAAGAACAGCGTTGCGTCCACGACCAATGTCGACGAAGGCCGCTTCCATGCTGGGCAGCACGTTCTGCACGCGGCCCAGGTAGACGTTGCCGATGAGGCTCGCTTCGGCAGCTTTGGCAACGTAGTGCTCGACGAGCACTCCGTCTTCTAGGACGGCGATCTGCGTGCGGTCGAACTTGGAGCGCACGACCATGACCCGGTCGACGCTTTCGCGGCGGGCGAGGAATTCGGCTTCCGTAATGACGGGGCGACGGCGTCCTGCGTCGCGACCGTCACGGCGGCGTTGCTTCTTCGCTTCCAACCGTGTCGAGCCCTTGATGCGCTGCGGTTCGGTGATTGGTTCCGGCTGCTTGCGTGGCTGGCGTACCTTGACAACAGTTCCGGGGTCGGTGTCGCCCTCGCGGGGCTCTTCTCCGGGGCGCCGACGCGACCGGCGACGCACGTTCTGGGTCTCGTCGTCCTGAGCGCTGTCGTCGCGGCGGTCTTCGTCCTGTGCCTGATCGGCACGACGGCTCGGCTCGTCACGTCGGTCATCACGGCGGTTCTGATCGTCACGACGGTCGTCACGACGGTCATCACGACGGTTCGGCTCGTCACGACGGTCATCACGACGGTTCGGCTCGTCACGACGGGCTGTCGCGCGCGCTGGCAGCGGCGGCAGGTCTGGTGCTTGGAAGAGCAACGAGGTGGTGGGTAGCGCAGGAGTGCGACGCATCGAGGTGTCCTGGGCAGGAACCACCATCGGCGCGTTTCCGATGTGCGATTCCTCTTCGGCGCTGACGTCGAGCGCCTCGTCCTGCACCGACTTCTTGGGGGCGGCGCGACGGGTCTTGGGCGCAACAACAGCAGCGTCGCCGTCGCCGTCTGTGCCCTCGGCGGCGACATCCGCTGTTTTCTTCGCGGGGGCACGACGACGCGGGGCGCCTGACGTGGTGACGGAACTGGGCTCGCTGACCGTGGTCTCCGCAGCGGTGGGCTCGGAGCCCGTGTGCTCGGGGAGTGCGGTCTCGGCGGCTGTGGCATCCGCTTCGATAATCTCTGGCTGGACGGGTGACTCGCTGTCATCCGTTGCAGGGGCGGGCGCGCTGAGCTCGGCGGCTGGCGAGGACTTGCGTCCTCCGAACAGCCTGTTGCGCTTCTTGGGCGTTTCGTTGATTTCGTTTTCATTCACCATTGCTGGTGTACTCCTTGGCCAAGTGGGCGGCCGCACCGCCCACCGGTAATCTCTGGAGCGTTCTCCGCCGGAACGGAAACGCTGCTAATCCTTCATGTCTCGCAGCCGGTGCCTGGTCGACTTTCTCGAACCGGGCGACCGTACTAGCCCATGCTGTGCACCTGCACTGACTGTCACCACAGTGCGCGGAACTTGCTATCCGTCACCGCAACATCCCTGTGCTGCATTTGGTGGCCCGGTTTCATGCCCGGTTAAGCCTTCTTTGGCGTCAGGTCGAGCGCGGCTCTACTGACTACAGCAAATTATCGCATGCCGAAGCCGGATGTCCGGCGTGCGACCCCCACATGTTCGTCAGCTACCGCGTGCAATAATCCGAGCATGACCCGGTTTCCCTCTGCGCAACGTCCATGGGCTTTGGCATCTCTGCTCATTGTGACGGGCCTTGTGGGCTGGTACTCCGCGTTTGAGCTCACGCTTGCGAAGATCCAGACGCTGACGGATCCCGCTATTGGATTGAGCTGTAACTTCAGTTTGGTGGTGCAATGTGGGGCGAATTTGGACTCACCGCAGGGCGCCCTTCTCGGCTTTCCCAACCCGCTGATTGGACTCGGCGGCTTTGTCGCACCCATCGCGGTTGGTGTCGCCCTTCTCGCCGGCGCCCGCTTTGAGCGATGGTTTTGGATTCTGTTCAACATTGGGGTGGCGGCTGCGTTCGCGTTTGTGGTCTGGTTGATCTCGCAGTCAATCTTTGTGCTTGGCACACTTTGCCCGTGGTGCATGGTCGTCTGGGTGGTGACCATCCCCCTGTTCTGGAGTGTCACGCTGTACAACCTGTCCAGTGGCGTCATCGCCTCACCACGCTCTGCCCGACGGTTCTTCACGGCCGCCTACCGGTGGGTTCCGTTCATCACCATCATCAGTTATCTGATCATTGCGCTGATTGCGCAGCTTCGGCTGGACGTAACGGCCTACCTGTAACACCTCGATTCACCCTCGATCCCAGCCGTCACTCAGCCTGGGCATAGGACTCGCATAACTCCGAGTTTTAGCGTCGTCACCGGCTGTGCGCGCCTTCACTGCGCCCAGCGCAGGAACGACTTGAGGGACGTATGACAAACACAACGCCGGACAACAGGCTGACCAAATCCCAACGACGCGAACACGCTCGTGAGCTGGCGAGACTTGCCCGCGCCGAGCAAGTGAAGCGGGAGCGCCGTCGCCGTTGGATCACCCAGGGCGCGATCACACTGGGCGCGGTGCTGTTGGTAGGAATTATTACGCTGGTGATTGCCACGGGAGCGCGCACATCCAGCACAGGTCCGCTGAACATGCTCAGTGACGGCATCACTATCACCGGTGATGGCACAACAACTTCAGCCGTGACCACTGCGGCGCTCGATGCCGATGCTGATCCGGTCGCAACGGTTCCGGCCGACGGAGTTGCCAATATTGTGGTCTACCTCGACTACCTCTGCCCGTACTGCGGCCAGTTCGAGACCACCAACGCGGAACAGATCACCGAACTTGTTACGGCAGGAGTAGCCACCCTCGAGGTGCATCCCATTTCCATCTTGGACGCACAATCCGTGGGTAGTCGCTACTCGACCCGCGCAGCCAATGCGGCCGCGTGTGTGGCCAACTACGATCCCAACAACTTCCTCGCCGTCAACACTGCGCTGTTTGCCAATCAGCCCGCGGAAGGAACGTCCGGTCTTACCAACGACGAACTGGTGTCGCTACTGCAGACCAGTGGGGTGAGCAGCGACGAGGTTGCGCAATGCATTTCTGACGAAACCTTCAGCAACTGGGTTGCGGATGCCACGGACCGCGCCCTCGAGGGGCCTTTGCCCAATGCCGATGTCGAACAGGTCTCTGGTACTCCCACCGTATTGGTGAACGGGGTGAGTTACTCCGGCGCTCTCGATGACGCCGACGCGTTCACGGATTTCATCACCACCACCATGGGTGGCACGGCGACGGAGTAGCAGGATCGGGTCATCCGCCTTCTGTCTCAAATAATTAGAGAGGCGGATGACCCGATCAGCGGCTACTGCCGTGTGCTTAGTTGAACCAGAGCTCAAGCTCACGCGCTGCGGACTCGGGTGAGTCGCTGCCGTGAACGAGGTTCTGCTGAACCTTCAGTCCCCAGTCGCGTCCGAAGTCACCGCGGATGGTGCCGGGAGCGGCCAGGGTGGGGTCTGTGGTTCCAGCCAGCGAGCGGAAGCCTTCGATTACACGGTTTCCCGTCACGCGCATGGCGACAATGGGTCCGCTTTCCATAAAGTTCACCAGCGGTTCGAAGAAGGGCTTGCCTTCGTGTTCGGCGTAGTGCTTGGCGAGCAGCTCACGGTCGGCTTCGACGAACTTGATGTCGACCAGGCTGTAGCCCTTGGCTTCGATGCGGCGCAGAATTTCGCCGGTCAGGTTGCGTGCGACACCATCGGGCTTCACGAGGACAAGTGTTTCTTCGATGTTCATGGAGTCTCTTTCTGTCGGTGCTGCGGTGTGGAGAAGGAAAGCGGTTTAGCCAGTGAACGCGGCGCGTTGGCGGTCGATTTGCCCGCCGCGAATATAGCAGTAGACGAACATGGCGATGAAGACGGCGGAGACGAAGTACATGGCTGGCAGCAGCAGGCCGGTGGCCAGCAGCACCAGCTGCAGTGCCCATGCCAACCACATTCCCCACCGGTATCGAATCAGCTGGGTTGTGGCGAGCAGAACCACCATGAGGGTGGCGCCGCTGACAAAAGCCGGAACGGTGTCGAGTGCTCGCATGCCGTAGACGGTGAGGGTGACAAAAAACACCAGGATTGCCTCAAGCAACAGCACAACGCTCAGCAGCAGTTCTGTGACGCTTCTGGCACGGCGTTGCCGAGGCACCCTGGGCTCGGTCATGACTTCTTCCACCCCTGGTCGGTGGCCATCGTCATCACGTCGGCGATGAGGGTGATGGATCCGGCAACAAGAACGGCGCCCTTATCGGTTTGTAAGGCCTGGTCACGCGCTACGTCCATGGCCGCTTCGAGGGACGGTTCAACCAGAACCCGGTCTGCTCCGGCAATGCGAACAACAATGGCGGCGAGGTCGTCGGCGTCAACGGACCGGTCGGAGGAGGACTGCGTCACCACAAACTCGGTCACGGTGTCGTTGAGCGCACGCACAATGCCCTCAACATCTTTGTCCTCCAGCACTCCAATTACCGCTGTAATGCGGTC
>DASYMY010000401.1:0-1569 GCA_036008825.1 Glaciihabitans sp. | reverse complement strand
GATTCGAGGACGAGGGAGCAAGACGTGCGGATCACGGGTACTGGCCACGCGAGTATGCGGATTGATACGGGTGCGGGCAGTATTTTGTGTGATCCGTGGGTGAATCCGGCGTATTTCGCGTCGTGGTTCCCGTTTCCGGATAACTCGTTGTTGGACTGGGACGGTCTGGGTGACGTCGACTATTTGTATGTGTCGCATCTGCATCGGGATCATTTCGATGCGAAGAATCTGCGGGATCATGTGAGTAAGAAGGCGACGGTGTTGTTGCCGGAGTATCCGACGAGTCAGCTCGAGGATGAGTTGCGTGGGTTGGGGTTCACCCGGTTTGTGCGGACCCGTTCGGGTGAGGTGCATGAACTCGACGGTGGTTTGAGGGTGATGATTCAGGCGTTGATCAGTCCGACGGATGGTCCGATCGGTGATTCGTCGTTGTGGGTGGAGCATGACGGGGTGCGGGTGTTGAATCAGAACGACGCGCGTCCGTCGGATCTGTCGGCGTTCACCGAGCTGGGTCATGTGCATGCGCATATGTTGCAGTTTTCCGGGGCGATCTGGTATCCGATGGTGTATGAGTTGCCGGAGGCGGCGAAGACGGCGTTCGGGAAGCAGAAACGGGATCGGCAGTTCGACCGGACGTGGCGGTATATCGATGATTTGAAGGCGTCGTATGTGTTCCCGATCGCGGGGCCGCCGTGTTTCCTGGATGACGAGTTGTGGCGGTTCAATGACATTTTCGGGGATGAGGGCAACATTTTCCCGGATCAGTCGGTGTTTGTGCGGGAGTACGCGAAGGTGGGTGGTGCGAACGCGGTGGTGTTGTTGCCGGGCAGTGTCACCGAGTTGACCGCCGGTGAGGCGCGGACGAGTCACCCGGTCGATCCGGATGAGTTCTTCGCGAACAAGGTGGCGCATCTGCAGGAGATGCGGGTGCGGAAGGCGCCGGTGATCGCGGCGGAGAAGGCGTCCTGGCGGCATCCGGAGATCGATGTGCTGGGTGCGTTGAAGAAGCGGATCGAGCCGTTGCTGGAGGAGTCGATCTATCTGGCGCAGGGTGTGGGTGGGCCGGTGCGGTTCGATCTGGTCTCCTACGACGGGCAGTCGGTCGAGTCGATTGTGGTGGATTTCCCGGGTCGGCAGGTGCGGCCGTACGCGGATGAGAAGGTCCGGTACCGGTTCCGGACCGGGCGGGAGTTGGTGGAGCATCTGATTTATGTGGGTGAGGGTGATTGGGTGAACTCGTTGTTTTTGTCGTGTCGGTTCTCGGCGGCGCGGATCGGGCAGTACAACGAGTTTGTGTATGCGTTTTTCAAGTGTCTGTCGGAGGAGCGTCTGCAGTATGCCGAGGGTTGGTATGACGAGCATGAGCGTTCGGTGGATGCGGAGGACACGACGCTGGGTGGTTGGACGGTGCAGCGGCGGTGTCCGCATTTGAAGGCTGATCTGTCCCGGTTCGGTATTGTCGACGGGGATGTGCTGACCTGTCAGTTGCACGGTTGGAAGTTCGACCTGCCGACCGGGCGGTGCCTCACCTCGGTCGGACACGGCATCCGCGCTTCCAAGGCTTCGTAG
>DASYMY010000400.1:0-1768 GCA_036008825.1 Glaciihabitans sp. | reverse complement strand
CTTGACCACCGATTCGGTGCCGCAGACCAACCTCGACCAGCGTCTACAGCTGCTCGCCGGTCAAGATGCGCTGCCCGTGACGTACTCGGCAGGAAACGCTCCGGCACTCACCAAAACTCTTGCCGAGTCCGGCAACGTTGTTGACTTCGAAGCGGCTTTAACCGAACTCGGCATGATCGATAACATCGAGCCCGCCGCCATCTCAACCATTGAAGCGCTCTACGGCGGATTCAACGTGCTTCCGACCGAGTACAACATCGAAGGCATTTGGTACAACACCCAGATGTTCGCCGACAACGGTGTCGCCGTACCGGAAACCTGGGATGACCTCGTGGCCGCCGCAGAAACCTTCAACGCAGCCGGCATCACCCCGTTTTCGGCAAGCGGCGAACAGGGCTGGCCCATCACCCGCCTCATCGGCAACTACCTCTTCCGTGATCTGGGCTCCGACGCGCTGCAAAAAGTTGCTGACGGCGACGCCGCCCTGACTGACCCCGAATATGTCGCAGCAGCCGAAGCGGTCGCCGAACTGGGTGCCGCCGGATACTTTGGCCAGGGTGTTGGCTCCATCGACATGGACACTTCCACCAACCAGTTCTTGAACGGCAGCGCCGCCATGTTCTACATGGGTAGCTGGGCCTTGAGCGACTTCAACGACCCTGAGCTGAACCAGATCGGTGTCGACAACATTGCCTTTATGCCCTTCCCCGCAGTTGAGGGCGGAGCCGGAGATATCTCCGAAATCGCGGCCAACGTGGGTCTGCCTGTCACCATGAACGACAAGGCGTACGACGAAAACGTTGGAGCCTGGCTCGGATGCATCGCCGAAAACTACGGATCCGCAGCTCTCGAAGAGAAGCAGCGCGTCTCTGGCTTCAAGGTCAACACCCCAGTTGACGACGTTCCCACCCTGGTACAGGAAGTTCAGGAGCGGGTAGCCAACGCCGACCAGGCTGTGCTGTGGTTTGAGGCTCTGTTCTCCACCAAAGCGACCACCACCAGCCAGACCAATGCCGCCCAGCTTGTGACGGGCAACCTCTCGGCGGACGAGTTTATGGAACTCGTTCAGAACGACCTCGAGTAAGCCCAACACCCGACGGTAGTACGGCTGCGGCAGCACCCTGTCGCAGCCGTGCAACCTCTTGCGAAATAAGGCGCAGCTATGAAAAACGTTCTTGGCGACAAGAAATCCATAATGATCCTGATCGGGCCCGCCCTGATCGTCTACACCCTGGTCATGCTTGTGCCCATTGTGTGGTCGTTCGGGTACACCTTCTTTGAAGGCAACGCGATCATTGGATTCAGCTTTGTCGGGTTCGACAACTTCACCGAAATGATCGGCGATAGCCGAGTGCACGACGCACTGCTCTTCACCATCCGCTACGCGGTGGTTATCACGGTGGGTCAGGTGCTCTTCGGCTACATGCTCTCCCTCCTCTACATCTTTGTACTGCGTCGCTCCTCCAGCCTCATCCGCACACTGGTGTTTTTCCCCGTTGTGCTTCCCACCGTCGCAGTCGCTCTGATGTTCCAGAAGCTCTTCGAGGTTGCCCCGCAAAACGGGTTGGTCAACGAACTGCTGAACCTTGTGGGAATTCCCTCGGTGGACTGGTTCGGGCAAGCCGGCAGCGCTTTTGTTGTGATCGCGATTATGGACATTTGGCGGTCCATGGGCTTTTACGGGGTATTGCTTTACGCCGGGCTCGTCGACATTCCCGAAGAAACTCTGGAGTCGGCCCGCCTTGATGGTGCCAGCGGGTTACGCCTG
>DASYMY010000399.1:0-2922 GCA_036008825.1 Glaciihabitans sp. | reverse complement strand
AGTCTCAGTCGAGGATGGGTGTGGGCTCAACCGCGACATCCGCATCAATTTCATCAACCGCGGACTGCATTTGACGAAGGAAGTCGACCACAACACGAGCGTCTGCGGGAGCGAGGTGGCTAGCCACCTCAAGCATCCGCTCCGGAACTTCGCCGAGGGCGGCACGAACTTCGGCATCACTGGTCTCGGTGGGCACAATGATTAGCGCGCGACGGTCGAAGGGGCTGTTCTGTCGGCGCACCTTGCCGCTGCGCTCGAGCCGGTCAATCAGGACGGTGGTTGATGCACTGGAAATACCCAAGTAGCTCGTGAGTTCTTTGGGGCCAATAGAGCGGCCGTGGGTGTGTGCCGTCACCAGGTAGCGCAGCGCGAGCAAATCATTTTCGCCCATCCCCATCGAGCGTTGGGTTCTGCGGCGCATTGCAGTTTCGGCGGCGCGGTAGGTTCGCATGGCCTCGAGGACGGCGACGCTACGTTCGCGTTCAGCTTCATCCGAGTACCAGTAGTGCGTTTCCGCTCCCTGTGGTGAATTCGGCATGCGGTAAGACTAGTTCATCTAACAACTTGTCGCATCACTGGCCCATATTGGGAACAGTGTGATGCATTACTTCCATTATTGCTTCATGTAGGGTATTACTAGACAGACGAACTAAGTGTTTGCCTAAGTAAGATGAGGACCAACATGACAATCACCACCGGAACACCCACCGCCGCAGCCGACTTTCTCTGGACCAACCCTGACACCAACCTGTGGGTGGCAACGGTGGCCGGCGACTACGCCGGGATGATCGAGTTCAGCGACGGCCACTTTGTTGTGCACGGTCACACCGGTACCGAGATTGCCACCTTCAGCAATATTCCCGCCGCCAAGTCAGCGCTTATCGAGCACACGAGCTCCCGCACAGCGCCCAAGGCGGTTCGTCTGTTGAACTCGCTCAAGGCCTCGGTCTCAGCGAACCCATTCGCTGACCACACACCGCGCCCGGTCTACGCACGCGGGTCTGGGCTTGCCGCGTAGCTGGTCGCGAAGCGCTCGTTTTACCGCCGCCGCCGCGCTCGCATTTCTCTTCGCCGGCTGCGCGATGACCGAGCCTGGCCCGTTGTCCACCGCCACAGCGCCCCCATCAGCTTCCCCAATCCCCACGGCTACATCCGCCGCCGTCGCTCAGGCTGCGCTGGCTGAGCTCGAGGAGAAGTACGGCGCGACCCTCGGCGTTTATGCCGTTGATACGGGTACCGGCGCCGAAGTCACCTGGCGAGCCGATGATCGATTCGCGTTTGCCTCCACCACTAAGGCGTTGGCAGCCGGTGTGCTCCTCGACCAGGTGGGCGCAGCGGGAATGTCCGAAGCTGTACCGATCAACGCCGCTGACCTGGTCAGCTACTCTCCCATCACCGAACAGCGCGCTGGTCAAACGATGACCCTCGCCGAGCTCGCTGAAGCTTCTGTGAGAATGAGCAACAACACTGCCGCCAACTTGGTAACCGCTTATCTCGGTGGTCCGGATGCAGTAGAAACTGCCCTGGAGCAGCTCGGCGACACCGTTACCGACTTGGCTCGAACCGAGCCCGCCCTGAACGAAGCCGTGCCAGGCGACATTCGCGACACCACTACCCCACGCGCGATCGCCGGCTCGTTGGGAACGTTACTTCTCGGCTCTGAACTGGAGCCGGATTCCCGTGAACTGCTCACGCAGTGGATGGTTGATTCACCAACTGGCGCAACCCTTATTCGCGCCGGAGTGCCAGCGGAGTGGACCGTCGCCGACAAGTCCGGTGCAGGCGGGTACGGCACCCGCAACAACATTGCGGTTCTGTGGCCCACCACCGGCGCCCCTATTGTGATGGCGGTAATGTCTACCCGTTCGGAGGCGGAGGCCGACTTCGACGATCAGTTGATCGCCGACGCGGCCGCCGCCACTATTACAGCGCTGCGCTGAGCTCGCCCGCCTGAACCACAAGCTCGCCAGGCTCGCACGCACTTTGCACAACCCGAGCATCGGCCGCGGTCACCGAATAAACCGAGCCGGTGATCTCAATGCTGGCCTCGGTCTGCCGTTCAGCACACGACGGCCCCACCCAGAGCTCAACGGTGCCCGGCTCAACAATACGATTGTGGCGGATGCCCGTAAACGCGAGCCGCGCCGTCGGAACCTCAAAGCGCACCACCGCTTCTTGCCCGGGATCAAGCGCCAGGCGGTGGTATCCGAGCAGTTGCGCAACGGGGCGGGTGACGCTGGCGAAAACATCCCGCGCGTATAGCTGCACCAGGTCAACGCCCGAACGCTCACCTGAGTTGCGCACGCGCACGCTCACGGTGAAGGTGCCGCCGGCGGAGACATCCGCATCCGTGGTCAGTTCTGTTCGCTCAAATTGGGTGTAGCTGAGGCCGTGACCAAAGGGCAGGACCGGTGTGCTGTCGGCGCTGGTGATTTCGGATGGGCCACCAAGGATCGGGTGAAGGTAGCTATACGGTTGCGCGCCGGCGGATCGGGGTAAGGAGACGGGGAGGTGGCCGGTGGGGTTCACGCGGCCGGAGAGAATTCCGGCGAGCGCGCTGGCCCCTTCTTCGCCGGGGAAGAAGGCCTGGACAACGGCGGCGGGAGCGGTGACCCCGCTGATGGCCCAGTCGATTGCGTAGGGGCGGCCGGAGAGCACCACCATTACAACGGGGGTGCCGGTGGCGACAAGCGCTTCGACGAGATGGCGTTGAAGGCCCGGCAGTTCGAGGCTTTCAACATCGTTGCCCTCGCCGACGGTTCCGCGGCCGAAGAGCCCGGCGCGGTCACCAACAACAACCACGGCAACGTCGGCGGCGCTGGCGGCGTCCACGGCGGCGGCAATGTGGGATCGGTCGTCGCCATCAACGGCGCAGCCTTCGGTGAAAGTCACGGTGCTGCCCTGTAGCTCCTCGCGCAGAGC
>DASYMY010000398.1:0-3528 GCA_036008825.1 Glaciihabitans sp. | reverse complement strand
TGCCAGGGTAGATGGGGCAGGCGTCGCCGCAACCCATGGTGACGACAACATCGGCAGCCTGCACGACATCGTCGGTCAGCGGTTTGGGGAACGCTTCACTCAGGTCCAGCCCAATTTCCGCCATCGCAGCAACAACAGCCGGGTTGATTTCGTGCGCGGGTGACGATCCGGCGGAGCGGACGTGCACGGCGCCACCAGAGAGAGCATTGGTGAGAACAGCGGCCATCTGGGAGCGCCCTGCGTTCTGCTCACAGACAAACAGAACCTCGGGCAGGCTCGAGTCGAGAGCCCCCTTCGCTTGAGCGAGCGCCGTCAAGCGGTCGGTCGCAAAGCGCACCGTGTTGGTCGCGAGGTGCGCTTTGATGCTCGAGGTGCGCAGAAGTGCGGTGTGTGACTCGAGCACGTAGCGCTCAACTGTCTCGGCATTGAAGATTCCCACGAACTTGTCGGACAAATCGACCGCCAGGCGTTTGAGGTAATCCTCCGGGTAGGTAAGCCCGGGAAGTGGCTTGCGGGTAGAGAAGTTCGGCGAAGCGGTCACGTCAGACATGCTGGGTCCTTTTATTGGGTTGAGCAGGCTTAGACCGTTGCCGGGAGGATCTCGGCGAGAAGCGCCTGGATGCGTGCCTTGATGTCGTCACGGATGGGGCGTACAGCGTCGATGCCCTGACCAGCGGGATCGGCCAGCTCCCAGTCCTCGTAGCGTTTGCCGGGGAAAATTGGGCAGGTGTCGCCACAGCCCATGGTGATCACCACGTCGGATTCCTGAACGGCTTCCGTGGTCAAGATCTTGGGAACGTTGTTAGCAATGTCGATGCCCTCTTCGGCCATGGCAGCAATAGCAACGGGGTTGATCTGATCCTTGGGCTCGGAGCCGGCGGAGAGAACCTCCACCTGCCCGCCAGAGAGTTCCTTCATGTATCCGGCGGCCATCTGCGAGCGGCCGGCGTTGTGAACACAAACAAACAGGACGGTGGGCTTTGCGGTCATATCGAGTTCCTTGGGGCTGATGTGGGGCTGATCTGGAGCGGGTGTGGGGCTGGTGTGACAAAATTTGGGAGAACCCGCGCGCGGAGTCATCCGCTTGCTGGATCGCGACAGTCCTCGCCTCTTAGGAGTATCGCCACTGTATTGATGACTGTCAATCTATAGGAGAGAATGTTCATATGCCGTTAGCCAAATTGCTGCCACTTACGGATGTCTCGTCCTGTTCTATTGAGATGACTCGTGACCCCATTACGGCGGATGCAGCGGAGCAGCTGGCGCGCACGCTCAAGGCGATTGCGGATCCGGCTCGTCTGCGACTGCTGTCGATGATTGCGGCAAGCACCAGTTCGGAGGTCTGCAATTGCGATCTGACCGAACCGCTGGGGCTCAGCCAGCCCACCGTGTCGCACCATTTGAAGGTGCTGGTTGATGCGGGCCTGCTCACCCGTGACAAGCGGGGACTGTGGGCGTACTACTCCCTGGTTCCGGGTGCGTTGGACTCTGTTGCAAGGTCACTGACCTCCGTCTGAGAGTGGACCAACAAGACATTCCGCGTTCTTCAGTGGGATGTCTACAGTCACAGGCGGGTCTAAAGTCCCCTAGGCTAATTCGCAGGGCTGCGGATGCCGCCCACTGAGGAGACCCCCATGACGCAAGTAGCCCTGGTTGGTGGCCGTGCCACCCTGGCCGACCAGTTCATCACCCGCAGCATTGCAACAGACGCCGCTCTAGTTGTGGCCGGAGCGGCTCTTACCGCCGTTGCCGCTCAGATCGCGGTTCCGCTGTGGCCCGTTCCCATCACCGGTCAGACCCTCGCGGTTCTGCTTGTGGGCAGCACGCTCGGCGCGGCCCGCGGTGCGCTCTCGATGGTTCTCTACGCCATCCTCGGTGTTGTTGGCCTGCCCATCTTCTCGGACGCATCCTCCGGGCTCGCCGTTTTGACCGGCACAACCGGTGGCTACATTGTGGGCTTCATTGCCTCCGCAGCACTCGTCGGCTGGGTTGCTGAGCGTGCGGGTGACCGCAAGTTCCTCGGCGCGGCTCTCGCCTTCGGGGCCGGCACCATTGTGACCTTCGCCTTTGGCATGATCTGGCTCGCGGCCGTTCTCGGCACCGACCTCGCCAAGACCCTTGAATACGGCCTCTACCCGTTCATCATTGGTGGTGTGGTGAAGTCGCTGCTGGCGGCATCCATCATCCCGGTGGTGTGGCTCGGTGTTGAGCGCATCAACCGCAACAAGAAGTAGCGCTAACGCTTCAACAATTGGCCGGTCCCGTCTGGGGCCGGCCTTTTGTGTCTAACCCGTGGCTGTGCCCTCTGCGAAAAATACACCTTCAGAACTATTGCGGTCATCCTGCCGGTCGATGCGAACGACCCCTGAACGCTGGTGGAGTGTGAACATGCCAATTTCCGCCCATGAGCCGACAACCCCGAGTAGCACTAGCGATGTTCTCGTGAGTGGGGCGGGTGTTTCACGAACCGTGAACGCAGCTGGTCATCGCAGACCCGTGCTTCGTGCCGTGAGCATTGCGTTGGTTGGTGGGCTCGTTTTGGGTGCTCTGACAAGCTTCGCGCAAACATATTTGCCCGCGTCCCTGTCTTCTTTTGCCAATTCGTCCGGCGGCTGGTCGATGCTTGTGTTCCTGCTGGTGCGTCTCGGCGGTGCCCGTCTGCCCCTGGCTTCGTTGCTCGGACTGATTTCGTTCTGGGCGCTGCTTGAGGGTTACGACATAGTCACAGCCTGGCGCGGGTTCGGTTATTCTCCGCCGTTCAGCGATGTGTTCTGGCTGTTGTCTTTTCCGGCGGGGCCCATTCTCGGCGGGGCTGCCGCTCTCACGCTGCACGGCAGGGGGAGCTGGCGAGTGCTCGGGGTGGCACCTCTCGCAGGTGTGCTGATTGGCGAGGGTATTTGGGCGCTCGGAGCGGTCGCCGACACAACTAGCCCTGTTTACTGGTGGCTTGAGATTGTCCTCGGCGTTGGCTTTCTCTTGATCGCGGTTCTCCGCATTCGCCCCCGTCCCCGGTATATAGTTCTCGCGCTTGTGCTCACCGCACTTGCTGCCGTGTGCTTTTTTGCGGCCTATTCGCTCGTATAACTCGCAGCCTCGTCCAATTCGCCGGTAAGGCGGATGTCACGCATGACCGGTAGCGAGAATAAACCGCACTGTTGCGCCGGGGCGCAGCTGCGCCAAGGAATCGAGCGCTGCGTCGGTGACCACAGCGATGACCGGATATCCGCCGGTGACGGGGTGGTCAGTGGCGAGAATGGTCGGCTGGCCGTCGGGGGATACCTGGATCGCGCCAGCGATCATGCCTTCGCTCGGTAACTCCCCGGGGATACGCCGGGTGAGGGTGGGTGCCGCGCCGCTGGCCGAGTCGGAGAAACCGTGAGAAACCGATGCGGATTCAAGGCGCACCCCGGTGCGGTCCGAGCGAGGGGAGACCCGCCAGCGTGTGTCGAAGAGGGTGTGCCAGCTTTCTGGGTCGAACCAGTCGGTTCGGGGTCCTGGGCGCAACGGCAGTAGTGCGTCATTCTCGGG